>JBAQYK010000150.1:0-5343 GCA_049299995.1 Candidatus Methanoperedens sp. | reverse complement strand
CCGCGCGGCGCCTCCCACAGCCCAACGCCAAGTGCTTTGTCAGGAACTTCAAAATCAGCATAGGTTTTTTCACCCGGTTTGAGTTCATCAAGCCATTCCACTATCTTATCCCGGAGAATGAGCGCTTCCTGCATCCTCGCAATGGTGCGGTTAAATGTCGAGGCTTTTTCAGCGCCGCCTCCGAGTTTCTTGCGAAGGTCAAAGGGGTCAAGTCCTGCAATCACCATCCTGGCAAGAGGTCCGCCCTCCACAGCCATGGTGCCGTATCTGGGTGTTTTTGCCCATGAATATGCGCCGGCTTTATCCGGAGCGATTTTCAGCATGGGAGAATCACGCGTCACGCCGCCTGAATCATCGGTGTACCATGAATATTTTACGTATTCGGTGATTTTCTTTTCATCCATTGGTATAACTTTTCCGCCATCCCATACGCCAGCGGGCAGGAATGAGCTTCCGTCTGCCATGTCATAAACGCCGTATGAGATGTATTTCTGGTGCCCAACACCCCACGTATCGGCTTTTTCTTTCAGGGCATATACAGCCCAGTCCACCACATCGTTCAATACATATCCTTTAGAATAATCATTGGGCTTTCCTGCTAATTTGTCTTCAAGCACTGCGGGAAGGTCTCCGGTTTTGCCAACCCAATCCGAGACTTCAAGAATCCTTGTCTTCATCCCCAGTATCTTTTCAACCGAAGGCTCATGTGTCAGCCCGCCGTGGATGTAGGTCATCTGGTGCGGAACCTTTGCTCCGAGGATGGACAATACCTCATGCAGTTTCCTCTGGTTGGTTACCGCTTCCCTGTATCCCTGACCTGTAACCGGGTCAAGCCTTTTCAATCCGTTTTTTGTTACCGCGTCACTGTAATCAGGTCCTCCGAGGGCATAGAACCACAATGCATGGGAATAAAGCGTGGTAACAGCCTCAATGAGGTTCCTCATTTTCCTTGCACCCTCAGGCACGCTCGTACCTGCGGCATTTTCAAGCGCCCGCACTCCTGCAATCCTGTGGCTCTGGTGGCACACGCCGCATATCCTCTGGGTCAGCACCGGAGCGTCGCGGGGGTCCCGTCCTATTAAAATAGTCTCAAACCCGCGGAACATCGTGCCGCTGCACTGCGCCTCTACTACTTTCCCACCATCCACATTTACCGTAACACCAAGATGCCCTTCGATGCGTGTAATCGGGTCAATCTTAATCTCTGTCGCCATTATTTCTCCTCCTCCTCTTCATGACCGGGTTTTTTAGTTATCCCGCGCCTGATTGCATGGGCAGCTATGCCGACAGCAGTTGCCGCGACAGCCACCTTGCCTGCCGTTACAGCGTTAATCCCGAGAAGCGTGGGTACCTTTTCTATAGGTTCAAACAACGGTGACATCTCATCAGGGAAACCTTCATGGAAACAGCCTATGCACGGCGCGCCCCCGTTCATGCACACGTTAATCCCGCTGTTCCATTTCCGGAAAGCGCAGTCCGAATTTGTCACAGGACCGCGGCATCCCAGGTTGTACAGGCATTTTTCATAGGAGAAATCCGTTTCTTTAAAGCTCGCGGCGAAGACGCCTTTATCATAGAATCCCCGTCTTGCGCACTGGTTATGTATCTTATCGTTAAAGAAGAACTTGGGTCTTCCTTTATCGTCAAGTTCGGGAATAACTCCGAGGATGACTGCCGAAAGTGTAAGGAGCACATGGTCGGGATGTGAGGGACAGCCGGGCAGGTTTACCACCGGAAGACCGGCTTTTGAAAGGAAATTTGCTCCCAGGGCGCCGCCTTTTTTACCTTTGTGATATTGCACCCCATTTGAATTGGTTATATTGCCGTTAGCAGCCGGGATACCGCCGTATGTGGCGCAGGCACCCACAGCTACGACAACAACCTTTGTCTTTGCAGCTAATTCATTGACCAGCTCTTTTACAGGTCGCTCCCCCACTGTGGCAAATTTCGGGTCAGGGATTGACCCTTCCACGACAAGCACATCGGGCTCAATATCCAATGCTTTCATCGCCTCTTCACCCTGCGCTGCCATGATGGTAGGATGGAACCGGATATCCACATTCAATTTCATTATCGCATCATAGATGTCGGGATGCTGCCCCTGTAATAATGAAACCGTGCAACCCGTATCGCTTTGCCCCTGGAGCCATACGAGCTTAACGCCTTTTTCTCCAGCCTGCTCTACGGCTTTAACTATGTCCGCGCTGTATAAGTCTAAAAACATTCCCGCGCCAACAGCACTTGCTATTTTTAAAAAATTTCTTCTGTTCAACATAATATCACGATCCCTTTCACCATCCCGTTTTTAGTGTATTTCAATTTCTCTGCACATCTATATATACTTTTGTTGAATAATAAACCGCTTATGTGTTTGGCAGTGCCTGCAAAGGTAACGACTATTAATGGGGATGAAGCCGTCCTGGATTACGGCGGCGTTAAAAGAAAAGCCAATATAAGCATGTTAAGCGACGTCAAAGTCGGGGATTATGTGCTTGTCCATGTGGGTTATGCCATCTCGAAGATGGACGAAGATGAGGCGCTTGAGACGTTGAAACTCTGGGATGAGATGCTGGCGGCAGCGCAATGATGCAAAATACATTCAACGACAAATCCACAGCGGCGCGGATAATCCAAAAGATTAAGAGCATTTCAGGCAGCAAAAAAATAAAGCTCATGCATGTTTGCGGGACACACGAACAGACCATCACAAAAAACGGGTTGCGTGCGCTCCTGCCTGAAAACATAGAAGTTGTGCCCGGTCCGGGCTGCCCCGTGTGCATCACGCCTGCAAGAGAAATAGACCAATCTATTACTCTTTCCCGCTCCGGCGCCATAATAACCACGTACGGCGACATGCTGCGCGTTCCCGGAAGCACTTCGTCTCTCGCTAAAGAAAAAGCGCAGGGCGGGGATATAAGGATAGTTTACAGCCCAATTGAGGCTGTGGAGATTGCAAAAAGGAACCCTGATAAAAATATTGTATTTCTGGGCATCGGATTCGAAACCACGGCGCCCATGACCGCACAGGTCATCATGAATAATCCACCCGGCAACTTCAGCGTGCTCTGTTTTCACAGGCTTGTCCCGCCCGCAATGGAACTTCTTTTAAGAGGCGGCTACGATATAGACGGTTTCATCGACCCGGGGCACGTTTCCACGATTATCGGCACCGCACCCTACATTCCATTATCTGAAAAATACAATATCCCCCAGGTCATTTCAGGATTTGAGCCGCTCGATGTCCTGATGTCCATTTTCATGCTGCTCGGGCAGATTAAGAATAATACGGCAATTGTCGAGAATGAATATACACGCGCTGTAAAACCCGAAGGCAATCTTCATGCACAAAAATTGATGGGGGATGTTTTTGAGCCATGCAGTAAAGAATGGAGAGGACTGCCAGTCATTCCTGATGCATCGTTGAAGATTAAGACCGAATTTTCTGAATATGATGCAGCGAAAAGATTCGATATTGATTTAGCAGAGGGAGAAGCATGCGGTACCGACTGCCCGCTGTGCGGAAATATACTCAAGGGGCTTTCAAATCCAGTGGATTGCGAATTGTTCGGAAAAGTCTGCACGCCGGAGAATCCTGTGGGCGCATGCATGGTATCAAGTGAAGGAACATGCAATATCGCATACAGGTATGGAATTAATCAAATTTAAATCTGGTAAATACCGGGCAGTAGGATTTCGATAAACCTCTCATCAGTTTGCACGGATGCTCGGGACACTGGAGACAGTACTGGACATTCTTTTTCTCGGCGCAATTAAAAATGAGGCATGTGTTTTTTAACCGGTTCTCCTCTTCGCAGCCGAGGCATCCCTGATTATAATTCTTGCATACTTCACATGAAAGACCGCATCTGCCGATTGTAATCTCCATTTTTTCTCCTTTTTTAAAAATGATTTGCTAATTTACATCATCTGCATAATGATGAGATTAGTCATATAAATCTTCCTGTTTTGTCAGCAAACTCTCGGCACAGGGTCTCCAACAGGCGGCTCCATTATTCGTTTTCCGCCAACAATCGTTTCAAGTATCACTTTACCGTTGTATTTGTCTATGACCTCCCCGATAATCTCTGCGTTTTTTCCCTCCTCAGTATCGCGAAGCACAGCAAGCATTTCGTCTGCTTTATCTTTTCTGACCCCAATCACAGCCTTTCCTTCATTAGCCACGGTATACGGGTCAATGCCCAGCATCCGCGACGCTGCCATCACTTCAGGCTTAAGAGGTATCTTATCCTCATGAACGATTATACCGGTCTTGCTTTTACGCGCCCAGTCGTTGAGAGTTGCTGCAATTCCTCCCCGCGTGGGGTCGCGCATCGCCGTTATCCCGCCGACATCGAGGGCTTTCTTTACCATGTGCCACAACGGGGCGACATCCGAGGAAAGCGTTGTCTCAAAACCGAAACCCTCCCTGAATGAGAGCAATGAGACGCCGTGGTCGCCGACTGTTCCGCTCAGGATTATTTTGTCACCGGCTGAAAGGTTTGCATCTTTTACGACTTTCCCGCGCTCTGCTATCCCAATTCCTGTCGTGTTTATTGCAATTTTATCCAGTTTTCCTTTCTGCATCACCTTGGTGTCTCCTGTGATAACAGATATCCCGGTATTCTTGCAAACGTCGTCTATTGAGCGGATTATCCGTTCAAGCTCAGAGGTTTCAAAACCTTCCTCGATGATGAGAGCCAGAGAAAGGGCAAGCGGCTGCGCGCCCATCATGGAAATATCATTTATAGTGCCGCATGCGGCTAATTTCCCTATATCCCCGCCGGGAAAGAATATGGGTGAAACTATGTAGCTGTCTGTGCTTATTACCAGTTCTTTATCGCCCAGTGAAATAGAAGCACCGTCATCCATGTCTGATAATCCCACTGCCCCAAGATTCCTGATTGAAAGATTCTTTAATATGGAACCCGAGATGAGGCTGTTCATCATTTCCCCGCCTGCGCCGTGAGATAAGAGAATCTGCATATTATGTAGAACGTGTTTTCAATACTTAATTATTGGGTTAAGCGGATACTATTTAGTCTTTTAGCCAAATGATATGTTGATGCAATTTAAAGTAATCATCAGCGGCACAGTCCAGGGCGTGGGTTTCCGTCCTTTTATTTACAGGACTGCAAAAAAGAACAACGTCCGGGGATATATCAAAAATGCAGGCAACAGCGTTCTTCTTTTGGTTGAAGGAACGGAGGCGGAAATCACAAATTTCCTGGATGACGTTAAAAATAAAAACCCGCCGCTTTCCAGGATAACAAATATTGACATAAAACCCTGCAAAGATAAGAAGTACAGCGATTTTCAGGTTTTAAAGAGTGAAAAACAGGGAGG
>JBAQYK010000149.1:0-2482 GCA_049299995.1 Candidatus Methanoperedens sp. | reverse complement strand
TAAGAGCACTTGGTTTCAACGTCTCGCAAGATGAAGACCACACCAGCATGATAGAGCAACTCGCACTATGCAAACTGGTACGCGAACAGGTACCAGGCGAGAAAGAATGGCCTCTATGGAACCTGACCGAGAGAACCATAAGAGCAATAGCAAAAGAGAAAGGGCTTTCCCTGACTGGCAAGGACTTTGATGAAATAGCCCGGGTAACAAAGAAGGGGATCGACGCTGCCCTTAACTTCGTCTGGGAAGAAGCCATTGAGAATGCCATCAAGGGCACGGTAAAACCAAAGAAAGAAATATGGCAGATGACAAAAAAGGAGTTTAACTCTATTAAAATAGATAAATGGCAAGGGATAAGAAACGATGAAACCAAGATGATAACAAGTGGATACTTATTTGTTCTATTAGATGAACCTAAACACGAAAGAGGACGGGTAACGAGATCAACAGGATACATGGTCAAGAATGTATCTAACAGGACACAAGCCGTGACCAAGTTTCACAGAGAGCAAATTGAAAAGGCATTATCTGAAGGCATGGCTGTACCGCTTGATGTTCTTAAGAATTATCCGGATTTATTAGAAGGGAAACCACTCAGCCAAGAAGAGATGGAAAAAAGATTCAGAGCATCACTTAATGAGGGAAAAGAGAAGGGATTCATCAAACAAGAAAAAGAATGGATAGGCCGATTTAATGACCCCACACGCTCTAAAGATATCACGATATCGGATCTGGAAGGGTTAATTAAAACAATGGAAAAGAGGACGCCGCTATAGTAAACTTATATTTCGCAAGTAGGCGATCTGGTATGGGTAACAGGATATTTTTGCAGCCCAAGCCAAGACGGGAGCGCCCACACTTCCGGGCGCGCCCTAGAGGTTCGGCAAAGCCGAATCCCTGCTGGGACGGCCCGCCCGGTGATTTGGGGAGGTTGTGCGACACTGTGGAATGCGCAGAGTCGCGCTTTTCATTTACTCATGGTTTGAAGTTGTTCTAAAAATATCCAAACAAAATAACACCCAAAATAGAACTTTTTAGGAGAGAAAAATATGTCAGATTGGTACGGAACATCAAGAAGTAATTACTTCATGGTAAAGGATGTGGATAAATTTAAAGCACTTTGCGCCCGATGGGGCGTTGAGTTCATAGCAAAGTCCGATGAGCCGGAGCTTGTGGGCTTCCTTGGACTGTCGGAATACGGCGGACTTCCATCTCATCGACTTGAAAAAGATAAAGACACAGACGAAATGATTGAACTGGATTCGGACGATTTTTATAAAGAGTTAGCCGAGCAGTTGAAAGATGGTGAAGTGGCTGTAATGATAGAATCCGGCGCCCAGAAGCATGTTTACATAACTGGTTTCGCTATGGCAATTAACTCAAAGGGTGAGACTGTGTCACTTTCCCTTGATGAGATATACGAGAAGGCAAAGGGTCTGGGCGAGAACATCACAAAGGCAGAACGTTGAGTTTTGTCAGAGGGAAACAGAGTAAGAAGATAAAAATAATGATGATGACGCCAGATTTCACACCAAGCGCTGAAATCGGACAGATACAAGAAAAGGCAGAGGATTAGTAATAAAGGATTTGATGAAATGAGATCGTTTACAGATGAACAATTAAAGACAAGGGCAGAGGCCGTCAAGAAGGCTTCCGGTATCATGAAGCGCGTGATATCGGTATTACAGCAGCCTTGCTTCGTGCAGTTTACAGACCAAGATACCGAGGACTATCAGATAAGCGAATTAAATGCGGTTCTGAGTGTACTGGAGGCGTCTCCACCGGGCCCATTTGATGTGTCCGCAGTGCTTATAACACAAAGAGAGTTGAGAGAATGTGTAGTAGAGGAACTTAAGGATCATTTCTTTATGCCCCCTGATGGTATTATCGAGGATCTGGTGAGCAAACTTACCGAGCACTTCGATAATGACCTCAGCCAATGGAAAGCAGACAATATAAAGGATTTTTTTAACAGGGCTGATATCCTGAAGATGGTGGAGGTATAAATATGTATATAGGTGCAACAAAAGAAGCGATCGCCACAACACCCCTAATAACCGATGGCTTGTATATATCGGGAGAAAGTGTTGACTGGGAAGCAGTTTCGGGCAAACACACAGCATATTTCCTGGAACAAATGGAAAGACATGTGTACAGCGGAATGGGCTGGGTACTGGAAGATGGTATAGCGGTGCAAAAGCTAAAGGGCGATACTTTTCGTCCGATTATATTCTCGAAGACCGATGCCACGGGCATCATCCACAAGCTTTCGATAAAGCTGAACATGGATGAATCCCATGCAATCGCATGTATTGATGGAGGGCGCCAGATAGAACTCCCTGTAAGAATCCTGGCTGGGCGATTGGTAATACACGGGATTAATAATCTCCGGCCGCCAGATGCCTTCATGCCAGAGAATAAAATGAACCGCCTTTTGTACTGGGGCGATCTGAAGCTGTTTGACTATATAGCTGACCCATTG
>JBAQYK010000148.1:0-1762 GCA_049299995.1 Candidatus Methanoperedens sp. | reverse complement strand
GCGCGAGGATACTTGATAACCCAAGAGAAATGCTTGAAATCCTTAAGAAACCTGCGAAAGTATCGGCGTTTTACGAAGCATGGGGCAGTAGCTCAGTTGGTAGAGCATCACGTTCGCAACGTGGGGGTCGTGAGTTCGAATCTCATCTGCTCCACCACCCTTCGCTCTGCGTCCGCCTCGGTCGGACTTGAGCTACGGGTGGCAGGCCACCCATTATATACTGACTTAGCGAAGGGTGTCCCCCATAGCCTTGCGCGAAGGGGGACTTCTTTTGCAATATGCATTACGTCTACATCATTAGAAGTTGTTCTAACCCTGAACAACGATATATCGGCATAACAGAAAATCCCCGCGATCGACTGGAATCCCATAACAGTGGAAAATCTCTTCATACATCCAAGCACCGCCCATGGAAATTTGAGACGCTTGTTGGTCTGGCAAACAAAGAAAAGGCGATCGCTTTCGAGCAATATTTGAAATCCGGATCAGGATTTGCTTTTGCCAAAAAACATTTCTGATATCCACCCTTCGCTCTGCGTCCGTCAACTGACGGACTTGAGCTACGGGTGGCAGGCCTCAGAATGAAACCACCTTGTCCGATTCCTTTATCATGTCGTAGAGGTCTTTCATGGTCGAAAGGGGGCAAAGCTCTGTCCCTTCCGAATGACGTAGTTTTAAGCATGTGCCGCACGCAAGAATCTTGCCGCCATTGTCCGCAAAAGTCTGCATCTGTTCTGTAACCTTGAATTGATCCGTGTTCAGCTTCTCGCATTCCACCCCCTTGGCCATCAGAAATGCTTTTACCTGGTCACCCTCTTTCAGCGCAAAGACTCCTAATCGAAACCCATTCCATACAGTTTCGGCGTCCGTTGAATAAATGACGACTCCCATCTTCATGTGTTATTCCCTTTCTTTGCCACGACATCCGCCATGTCTCGATGCAAACCAAGCGCCAAGAGGGTCTCTGTGGGGCTGAAAAATGTCCGCCACATCTCCTCCGCAGGCATTCCGCGTTCTCGTGCTTTCATATTGCGCAACCTTCACTCTTTTATTTTCGTCAACTACCTTTGGGTAACAAAACACGGGTTACTTCAGCAAAATATCGATCTTGTCTTTTGCCTGTTCGATGGGAAGTTTGTGCGGCCAGGTTACAGTCTGTTTCCTGGGACGGAACAGATCCTTGAGAATTACAACAGCGCTGTGAACCGTGATATCAGCTTCTTTTACCGCCGACAGCAGACTGCTGTAATCATCAGTCCAGCTTTTTGCCGGGGAAATCAGATCAGGGTTCATCCTTGCCTTTGCTATCGAAGGCATGAGAAAAATGCTCGGATCCCTTGAAAGAAGAACCCACACAGAGGGATCAACATTGTGTGCGTAATTTTTGCCAACGCGTATTACCACGCCCTCCAGGTCAAAATATTTCTTTTGCGCCCAGACCGGCGGCACGAGATCAATATAAGTGCTTGATACATGCACGGCAATAATACCGCCCGGAGTTATGTGTGACAGGTATAGCTTGAACGCTTCACGTGTAAGGAGATGAACCGGAACTGAATCGGAGTTAAAAGCGTCAATCACCAGCACATCGAAATTCTGTGGTTGGCCTTTTCTCAACTCCTGCTCCATCGAGATCCGGGCATCGCCCATTGTTATATCAACTGTCGCCGGGCACTCGGAAAGATAGGTGAAATATTCCGGGTTCCTGGCGATCCGCACGATTTCCGGATTGATTTCGTAGAACTTCATGTAGTCGCCGGGC
>JBAQYK010000147.1:0-2211 GCA_049299995.1 Candidatus Methanoperedens sp. | reverse complement strand
TATCTCTTTAATTCTCCATGAATGGAATATAAATATTAAATAAATTATGACAGTCCAAAATAAAAATAATGGATCATTTACGGTGTTTCCAAAATTGAATTCTGACAATGCCATTTTAGTGTGACCTACTTGAGTCGTCTAAGCGCTTTTTTCATGCCTTCTCAATAACGATTTTGCTATCTTCCTCATAGAAAGCTATAAAGTCGCCCTTTTTTGCTTTCATTTTTTCGGTTGCCTGTATATTCATATCACAAACCCCGTCTCACTCTTCGGCAGCGCCTTTATCAAAATAAAGTTCCTCATCTTCGAAGGCATAACCCGCGCCACCTCCTTCATCGTAACCCCTTCCACAAACCTGATATTCTCAATCTGCTCATGGTACTCCTCATACGGCAGCTTCACCCGCGCGCCATTCATCTGCAGCGTGATAGGCAGGGGATGAAGACTGTCAATAATCTCAGGAATCTGTTCCTCAATCTCTTTCTTGATACGCGGCGGCGCAACCGATGGCGGGTCTTTTGCGAGTTCCTTTCTCACATCATCAAGGACTTTACCTATCACCAATGCAAGCTTATCAAGCGTCCTCAGCTCCTCAGCATGGCGCATTTGATGCAATATCCTGCCAAAACTCCCTACATAAGCAGTGGCGTTCGGCACATCCTCGGTTTTTAGTTCAGGCGCGCCCGTGACCACTATGGGTATCTCAATCCCTTCGTAAAGTCTCTTTGATTTTTCAATGATGCAGTGTTCATAATTCCCGAGAATAAACACAGCAAGGTCATGCTCATTGATAAGGTCTCGTTCAAAAGCAGTAATCTGGCATATTCTTTTTCCAACGCCCCTTGCAAGTCCCACCATGTTTGTCTTGGCGCCGTGCTGCCTCAGGAACTCAGCCACGTCGCAATCAAGATGAGGGAGATGGTGATATGCAAGCGTAGGCGCAACTGTCGCTATCTCGGTTCCTGTAAGCGGCGCCCTCGTTAGCTTGCCGAGAAGATCCTTTGCCTTCGCTTCCACTATCGGCATGTCATTTATCGGGACAAGCATCAAAAGTACAACTTCGGTCTGCATCACATTCTTCTGGAGTATGTAACCGCCAAGGTCTTCCACAAGCTCCAGAAGATGATTGTGTTTATACACGCCGCCCACGTATTTTACAGGTTCAAGCATTTTCTTCACTCCGCAGGGAATTCAGCATTTCTTTTGCCTTGGCTATCCATTCGGGTTTAAGCGTATCCTCCGAAGCCACAAAAAGAACATGCGAGGTTGAAAGCTCATGTTTTCTCACCCTGAATCCTTCAGGGATAATGCGAAGCGCCACAGCGTCAATCAACCTGTCAAGCACTTCCTGTTGCGGTTCTTCAATCACAAACTCCTTCAGGATATCCAGTTCCTTTAAAGGGTCTGTTTTAACAATGATAATTTTTTTGTCTGGCTGTTCGATATTTTCCTTGCCGTATTTTTCCCAGAGCTTATTTAGCAATTTAACCGTGAATGCTTCTCTTTGCAATTGTATCTTTACTTCATCCTTACCAAGTGTCCCCATATCCACATTGGCAAAATCCTTAAGCTTGATAGCAGGAGTGCCGAGTCGCAGGAGAGCGGTGAATATAAAAACCGGCTGAACCGGGTCAACAAAAACTTTCAATCGTCCTATA
The DNA here is from genome assembly GCA_049299995.1 of Candidatus Methanoperedens sp. GTDB lineage: Archaea > Halobacteriota > Methanosarcinia > Methanosarcinales > Methanoperedenaceae > Methanoperedens. Next base: position 553 of record JBAQYK010000147.1, on the reverse strand, counting down.
ACCCTGGTCAGGGAAAGGTCTGCGAGTGTATCCTGTATCAGGACTTTTGTGGTCTTGGCGCCGACAGCGTCAGGAGATTCCACCACAAATGTTTCAAGTTGTTCCATCGTAATCCTCTATCTGGATATAAATCCTGATGCAAGTAACGCAGCACCGACGGCGCCGATATACTGCGCGTTGTCAGGGACGATAACTTTCACTTTAAGCAGTTCCTCAACTGCCCTTGGCAGTCCTTCAATAAGAGCCGTGCCTCCAACCATTATTACGGGCTCCTTCACATCAATTTCCTGGAGTTGCTGCTCGAATAATTGTTCTGCAACACTGTGGCAGGCAGCCGCAGCCACATCCTCGGGAGAGCTTCCCGCAGCCAGTGAATTGACGAGGGACTGTATTCCGAATACTATGCAGTAGCTGTTCATCTTGACATTCTGTGCTTTTCCTTTTATTGCAAGGGCGCCAAGCTCGGTTATACCTACCCCAAGCCTTTTTGCAGTCATTTCAAGGAACCTGCCTGAAGCGCCTGCGCAGATGCCGCCCATCGTGAACATCCCGG
>JBAQYK010000146.1:0-1563 GCA_049299995.1 Candidatus Methanoperedens sp. | reverse complement strand
TTCCCTTCTTACTTCAAAAAGGGTTGATTTCTTGACAATCGTCGAATGTGGTGGATGGATTTGTTACCAGATCATCCGTTTTTTCATCGGGAAAATTAATAAATCACTGGATTTTAGGATTGTGCCCGTCCTAACTTGATTTGATTTTGTTCCAAGATTCATAGATGTTAGAAGTGCCGATGAGATAGCTGCTAACCAAGCAATCCATGCCATAAGATTAGTGTCAGGTAAGTATAATCTTGATGCAACTGTTACAGACGACACAATAGCAATTATACCTAAAGAAATATGCAAATACCTAAGAATACCAGAAACCAAATTCCATATTTTAAGTCGCTTCATTATTTCATCTGGAACTTTTTCTCCCTTTGCCATATAATTCACCAAAGTTTAATATACAAAAGCACTTGATATAAAGTTACCTATACGTCATGAAGCTATACCATAAAAAGAAAAATCAGCGAGACGTTATTTCTCTGTGTCCTCTGCGCCCTCTGTGGTTTTTCAAACCCACGATGTACCCTGCGCTTCCCCTGTCAAAGCCCTGCACAAGCTTGATTTAACCACCTATTCAAACAACCTTGCCAGCAGCCACTGCGGCTCAAACTTCACAAGGTCTTTATACGTCTGCCCTACCCCGAGGAACAATATGGGCTTCCCTGTCGTATAGGATATTGAAATAGCCGCGCCGCCCTTTGAATCTGCATCAGCCTTTGTCAGGATGCTTCCGCTAAAAGGCACTGCGCTGTTAAACAGCCTGGCGCGTTCAACCGCATCATTTCCTGCGATTGCCTCATCCACAAAAATAACAAGGTCGGGCTGGTTCACCCTGCATACTTTCTTTAACTGGTCCATCAGGTTCACATTCGTATGCATCCTGCCAGCCGTGTCCGCAAGCACGATATCCTTGTGCTTTGCTTTAGCGAATTGTATGGCGTCGTACACGATAGCAGCCGGGTCAGCGCCTTCCTGGTGCTTGATTATCTTTACCCCAAGAGCCTCTGCATGCCGGTCTATCTGTTCAATAGCACCGGCGCGGAATGTATCGCCTGCGGCGATAACTACCGAATAGCCCTGCGCCATGAAACGCTCTGCCATTTTGGCTACGGTCGTAGTCTTGCCTGTCCCGTTCACCCCGACAAAAACAATGCTCACAGGCTTATTTGCTTTTTTAACAAATTCATCAAAATCAAAAGATTCAACCGAAATTACTTTTGCGATTGCGTTTTTTATAGCAGTTTCAACGATTTTCCCGGTATCAGAGCCGATTTTCCTGCGGCTTCCAACAAGTTCGTTTTTTACTGATTCCACTATTTTCTCAGCCACGGGCAGCGCCACATCGCTTTCAAGAAGCGCCATTTCAAGCTCCCATAAATGGTCTTTCAGGCTGCCCCCGTCGATAATGAACTCCTGTTCAAGAACCGCCGCTTTAATCTTATCAAAAATGCCGAATTTTTCAGGCGCTTTTGCAGCGGATTCAGGAGTTTTGGGAATCTCTTTTTTAACAGTAGCTTCTGCCTTAACAGCTTGAGCCGCCTCAGCCTTAACAGGCTCTGTTTTTAC
>JBAQYK010000145.1:0-2148 GCA_049299995.1 Candidatus Methanoperedens sp. | reverse complement strand
GGATGAGCTCAAGGTTCTTGCAAATAAGCGCGATGTTCCTTATCAAAGTCTGGCAAAGCTCTACTTGTCATGGGGAATCAACGCTGAACGACGAAATCCAATCCGCCGTACCGCGAGTTCGCGGCGGACTCACGGCCTGTGATTTGTTAGGAGAGAGATGAAAAAGATATTGCTCAGTAAAGAAGAAGCCGCCCTGGAGAGAGAAATTGAAAAAGGCGAATGGGTTGCTGTTCCCGATATGGCGGAGGAAATGAAGAAATATCAAACCCATGCCCATAATGCTTTGAATAAGATTAAGAAGATCAACATTCGAATGACTGATTGGGACTATAACAATATAAAGCTGAGGGCGGTTCAGGAAGGCCTGCCTTATCAAACGTTAGTCTCAAGCATAATTCATAAATATTTAACCGGGCAAATGAAGGCCAGTTAAAGGTTGTGGGGCTACGGAACTGGTTGCGTGCTGAAAGGCCTTTATCCTGTGTTAAAAGACCTACCCGTCAGCTTCAAGCTTCATCGCGAGGTGTCCGAAAAAATCGGACAACTGAAAATTGCGGTACCGTCAGTGCCGTGTGGATAGGGCAGAACCCCCAATATCATTGCTCAATGGATTTTGGGATTTTGGCAGGCTCTGGGTGTAGTTCATGTTTGTGGGTAAATGGGAATCAAGCATAAGACTTTTGACAGGATTACGCGATAGAAAAGCGGAGATAAACATGATCATGATCCGGAGTAATCCATACAGATCAGGCTTGGCAAAGTGTGCTGACAGTTGCTGTCCGTACACTTTGCCAAGTCAACCAGTTGATCGGATCCGGGATCAAGACAATCCCGTTATCCTGTCAAATATTCTTTCCGAAGTGGTTCCCCGTTTCGCACATCCGGGGAAAGATAAAGAATCGACCTACATTTATGAATTACTCCCACAGGCTCTTAATGATTGCATACGGAATGGCCTTTACAGGAGCATCCGGCTGTAATAGCGTTTCCGGCATGATGAAGCGCCCGTCTGTTTGGTCGAATTGGCCGGCAATAAAAAGACTTGAATTGTAACTACATTATACCTACACTGTAATTATGAAAACGCTGAGATTTGAGTGGGATGAGGCAAAGAGTCTGGAAAACCATCTGAAGCACGGCGTAACATTTGCAGAAGCTCAAACGGTCTTCTTTGATGAGAATGCCGTGGAGTTCTATGATGACAAGCATTCCAGGTGGGAAGACAGGTTTCTTCTTCTTGTGCTCAGCACAAAATTGAGAGTGTTGCTTATTTGTCATTGTCTGCGTGATGAGGGTTCTGTCATACGTATCATCTCGGCACGAAAGGCCACAAATAAAGAACGGGGTCTATACCCCAAAGGTGAAATATGAAAAATGAATATGACCTGAGTAAGATGAAGAGTCGTCCGAATCCGTATGCCAAGCGGCTCAAGAGACAGCTTACAATTCGCATGGGTGTTGACATCATCGATTATTTCAAATCCATGGCGTTACAGACCGGCATTCCTTATCAGAACCTGATCAACCTGTATCTCCGGGAATGCGTCATGTCTCAGCGCAAACTGCAGATGAAATGGGCGTCATAAGACTGGCCAACGTGTTGAAAGGCCACGGATGAGCCGGCGGCTCATCCCTACCTAAGAAGATATTCCATCGCGAAATACGGAATGGCCTTTACAGAAACAGCTGGCTGTAATAGCGTTTCCGGCATGATGAAGCGCCTATCTATTTGGTCGATACCGCAGTTATCACGTGGAGTTGCTTGTGAATAATGTGTTTGGCCTAATGCGATGAAAAAATGAGAAAACACGGAACATTTCGAACAATCATTTTGGGCATTATTACTTTGTCGGCTGTCCTTGCCTCAGTTTGGGCGGTAATGGCATGGCGGTACAGGGGAGATCCGCTGCTATTCGTTGACGGTCTCTTGCCAAAGCGTTCATTAGAAGCCTTCAACTATGAGACGTCGTTACAAGTCCAGGAAGATGTTCTAATCGCCCATGAGCGCGGTGTTACCATTGCGATCATTCCTTTCATTGTTAGCACGGCTTTGTGGTTCGGGGCCTTTGTCGTGTCCATGCTTTGGAGAAAAACAGAGGAATCCAAGGCGAACAACACGCTGGACGGGTCGTCGAAACAGTCTATGTG
>JBAQYK010000144.1:0-1522 GCA_049299995.1 Candidatus Methanoperedens sp. | reverse complement strand
GCATTGCTCTATGTAATGCTACCAGGCGCTGTGGGATGGACCCAGTGAAATTCAGTTTCAGCGATGCGACTTCAAATATCTCATCAGGCGAGTTGTATACGGGAAAAACCGAGCTGACCACACTTGACGCCGTTATTGTTATAGACCTGGGACCTGCTACCCATAATGATGTTTCGTTCAGGTTCGATATACTCTGCCAGCTAAAAGAAATGGGGCTCGTTGTTACCAATTCGCCGGAGTCCATAGCGCGAGCGGCGAACAAATACGTCTCAAGCTATTTATTCCAGAAAAACGGGATACCAACGCCGAAAACTAAAGTAACCAATAACCTTAATGAAGCCCTGGACGCGCTGTCTTCATTCGGGCGCGCTGTTGTTAAGCCTGTGTTCGGGTATAAAGGAATTGGCGTTGAGTGTGTAAGGAACAGCGAAAGCGGAGCAAAGAAACTTAAAGAACTCTTTGAAAAACACAGATTGGTATATATACAGGAATTCATACCAAATCCGGGCAGGGACATAAGGGTTTTTGTTGTGAACGGGAAAGTTGCGGGCTCGATATACAGGATTGCGCCGGATGGCGGCTGGATAAATAACCTGAGCCAGGGCGGCAGCGCAAAACCCTGCGTGTTGACCGATGAACAGGAAAGACTGGCTCTTAAAGCCGCGCAGGTTATCGGTACGGTATATGCAGGCGTGGATATTATCGAGGGGGACAGGGATTATGTTATAGAGATAAATGGAACGCCTTCGGGTAAAGGAATATTTGAGGCATGCGGGGTTGATGTTACGAGGATGATTGCTGAATATTTAGAAAGGGTGATTTAAGAATCTTTACCACTATCCGGTCTAAAAACCTTTTTCATAATATATTATGCCGCCGAAAAAATCCTTCGATGCCTATTCTCATCTCTTTTTCTGTTCTACCATCAATTTTAGACTGTCCTGGATTTCCTGTCCTGACTGGCTGGTTGTTTTCCCGGTTACGCTGCTCAAAGCTTCCTGCCAATTTTGAGTTTGTTTTAAATTCGTTAAAAACTTTCCCATGGCTTCATTGCCATAGTTTTCATTGATATACCACACAGTAAAAGTTCCCTGACCGCGGCAAAGAAAATTAAGAGTTTCTTCACCAATATACCCATCGCACTTCTGCGCAAGCTCTTCCAAACTCAAAAGTTTCGGGCTGCCTGTTTCGATACCATCAATCAGCAGGTCTGAGTGATAAATCTGGTCAAGAGGATCAAACTTTGGTCCTGCTTTAAAGGTATATTCCAGATAGTGTGCCATGCCCTCGTTCAAAAATCCCGGGAGATATCGCATCTTGTCCTGTCCAAAAAATTGATAAGCGGCTGCATGAACCCCCTCGTGGATAATCACTGCTCCTGTTTTGCCAGGTATATTTTCTCCAAACGGTTTATAAAGATAAATTTTGCCGTTTGGAGCCGAACCATCCCCGACTGCCACGTTTTCTTTCCCGCCTGGAAAATCCGCTATCTTAACATACTCATCTACAGACACAGCCAGAT
>JBAQYK010000143.1:0-2703 GCA_049299995.1 Candidatus Methanoperedens sp. | reverse complement strand
CGATTACCCATATCTTATCCCCGTCGGATAAGCACGAATAGAGGTCGGGCTGTGCCACGTCATCCCACTTTAATCCTGTTCCTTTCATTATGCGCCTGATGTCATCCGGGAAAACCGAAATCGCATTGGATGGGCGCAGGATTGTTGGGGTTATCCTGATGCTGAAATTCTCACGGCAGCACCAACCGCAGCGCGCGCAGGAAAACCCGGATTCCAGCATATCAGGGACATAATCCCGCGAATGCGCATGGATGAGGCTTTCCACTCTTCCCCGGAGAGAAACGATGTCCATGAATAAACATCGTCAGGACAGGAATATATAGTCTTTTAAAAACCTATTCTCTCGCTTTAGCGCTTGCAGCTATAAAATCGCGCACAAGCTTTGCTCCCAGGAGGGCGGTATTACCAGAATCATATTCCGGCGCTATCTCAACGAGGTCAAATCCAACAATATCAGGCGCAAGGCAGGAAATAACTGCCCTCACATCTCGCGGCGTAATTCCATAAGGTTCAGGAGTCCCGAGGGCAGGAGCATACGCGGGGTCAATAGCATCCATGTCTATGGATAAATAAACAGGACCCTTCATATAATCCCGGATCTCAGAAACTATCTTCTCGATGCCAGATGCAGCCACATCATCTGCTGAAAATACTTTAATCCCGTTCTCCCTGACATACTCGTACTCCTCGCGCGCGCCGCTTCTGATACCTACAGCGGCATATTTCCGTGTTACGTCTTCAAGTATATGCCTTGATATGCAGGCATGGCTGTTTTTCTCTCCTTCATATTCCTGCCTCAAGTCCATATGCGCATCAAGAACCACGAATCCCAGGTCTGGATATTTTTTCTTGCAGGCATTCACAAAAGGAAATGTCAGGGAATGCTCCCCGCCGAGCATTACAGGGAGCTTCCCGTCTTTGACATACTTATCGGCATAAACCGAAATCATAGGAAGTGTCTCGTCAATGTTTTCTGCTACCATGAGGTCCCCTGCATCATGGATTCCAATATCCCTGAGGTCAACATCAAAAAAACTGCTGTAAGCTTCAAAATTATAAGAGGCGGCTCTCATCGCCCGGGGGGCTGTCCTGCTTCCCCTCCTGAAACATGAAGTGCCGTCAAAAGGCACCCCACAAAGTACATATCGCGAATTTTTGTAATCTGAATTTGCATCTGCAAAAACGGTATTTCGCATCTACACACGCATATCGATTTTCATTTTCCCCATCGAAATGAGATAGGAAATCTCTTTTCCAGCCTCGATTTTACCCTTCAGTTCTTCAGGTATTTTAAGTTCCAGGGTGGAATAATCCGCCATGTCCATTACCTGCACAACCTCGCCGGCAACCGACAGAACCTGCCCATTTTTTCTTTCCACAAGCGGGACGTATGTTTTGTCTGTTACAGGCGCGACAATTGAGCGTTTGGAGCCGTCGAATATGCCGACGGCGTCGATTCTGGCTTTTGCCGAGCCGTGTTTTCCGGTTTTCGCATGAGAAATACTTTTGATGACGCATGGTTCTTCGTCTATCAAGATGTACTTTCCTTCTTTTAACGTCCTGACTTCAACTTGTTCCTTCATTGCAATTCTCCTCGCTCCATGACAGCTTATTATATATTAAATATGCCGATAATCGCTTCCACAAAGCGAAAACGTACTATAATATTGAATCTCTTTTCTTGGCAGGCATTTTGCCTTCATCAACTAATATTACCTTCCTAATATCTGTCCATGAAATAATAGCAGGTTTTAATTTTTCATCATCTGGTATAAAATGAACGCTCCACTCATCAAGGTCAATTATTTTTCCCCTGTACAATGTCCCGTGACCTGTTTCTAGTTCTATGCTTCGATTCAAATATTTTATCAAAATATGCCTTTGTACCATAATTTTCCTTTTTTACGTTTTTACGTCATTGTCTGGATTTCAAACCTATAATCTTTACCCTGAAATGGCAATTTGAATAATTTGCTAACATTCACACATAAAAAGTTGACAACATTACATCGGACTAAATCGAATAAGTATATCCCATGAAAGAATTATTTAGCCAAATAATGTCGCTATTTGATTCCAGGTTTTATGACCTTTATATTCATCCCGGAAGCTCCAACCCAATTGCCAGGATAGCATTTGAGGCGCAAAGATTCGGATATTCGGGAATCGCTGTCATTAACTCGGAAATAAGTGACAGGGACGGGATGCCTCCGGATTTTTCGATTTACAGGGGTATTGGTATATCCTGCAAATCCTCAAGACTCAGGGAAGAAATAAAAAAACACAAAAACAGCAGTGATATACTGGTAGTCCCGGGAGGAGACGAAGAACTCAATCGCGCCGCTGTGGAATCAGAAGGACTTGACATCCTTATGCAGCCAGCCCAGTTTAACAATGTTCTTGCAAAAGCCGCAAGTGATAATTCTGTTGCCATTGGTTTTGACCTTGGCTCTCTCATTCGCCTGCGTGGAGAAGCGCGCGTGCGGGAATTGATAATAATGAGGGCAAACCTGAAGCATGCCCGGAAGTATAACCTTTCCATGCTTCTCACAAGCAATGCCCAGTCCATCCACGACATCCGCTCACCGAGAGAGATGGCGGCGCTGGCAGGTCTTTTCGGGATGGCAAAAGAAGAGGCAGTGGATGCCATGAGTTCAGTGCCGCTTGGTATCCTGAAAAGAAAAAACCCTGATTATATACAGG
>JBAQYK010000142.1:0-7018 GCA_049299995.1 Candidatus Methanoperedens sp. | reverse complement strand
GGGTCAAATATCAGCGTATGATGTGTGATGAGCAAATTTACCCCGAGGCGCGCCGCTTTTTTGAGAACGTAGTCTGTCGGGTCAAGCGCCACCGCGATTCTTCTGACATCGGCGGCGCGGTCAAGGACGAGTCCGATTCTGCCTGTGTCGAAGTCTTCGGCTAATTCGGGGGGTGCGATGGATTCGAGGATGGGGATGAGTTCGCGGAGGTTCATGGGTGTTTGTTAGTTGGGAGGGTTATTTAAGGGTTGGTTTTTCTTTGGATTATAGGACATCCGCTTTAGCCCTGAGTTTTACTTGCTTTGAATTTTAGGAATCGAATATATATGTTTTAGAAAGTCTTATAAATTTGAATGTATTAAAAGAATATGCATGGAAACTGTAACTGAATTAAAACGGATTCGTGCAGACCTTGATATGCTTACGAATCTATATTCAAAACTGGTTGATAGGTTGATTCCTGAAGAAGAACCAGAAGCTGAAGACCTCAAAGCGATACGGGGCAAGGATAAAATAGCTTCAGAGTCCGAACTTCTAAAGGTATTGGATGCATGAGCTTTGAGATAAATATCAAAGACAAATCTTTGAAATTTATATCATCCCTGCAAAAACATGACAGAGAGCGCCTCAAAGAAGCTATCCTTGTTTTAAAAAATGACCCGGTTCCTATAAAGTCCCTTGATATTGCCAAGATGAAAGGTGAAAAGAATACGTATCGCATACGTAAAGGGAAGTTAAGGATAGTTTATGAAGTCATCTGGGAGCAAAAGCTTATTTTGATTCATAAGGTCGATTTCCGTGGAGATGCTTATAAGTGAAATCCGTGCTTATGCTCCATGATTGTGATCTGGTTTCAATATGTAGTATGGATGCACCCAACGCCCAGCGTTTGTAATAACGGAGGCGGCGCGGTCAAGGACGAGTCTGATTCTTCCTGTGTCGAAGTCTTCGGCGAGGGGGCGGGAGGTGCTATGGATTCGAGGATGGGGGCGAGTTCGCGGAGGTTCATGAGTGGTTTGGTGTTTGTCAAGTTATTTAAGGATTAATACTCAAAATAAGAGAAAGTTCATCTGATATAGGGAATATTAAAATTAGCAACATTCAAGCTGATAAATTATGGAAGTAAAAATATTATTTACAACTTCAAAAGAGCTATCTGCAACGTTTGGAATTATTGAAATTGGTAAATATAAGATTGAACCTTTACCAACAAACCCAAGCAATTTGGCAGGATCCAAAATCAGGCACTTATTACGTTTTGAGGATAGTATACGAGAAGGAGAAACAGTAAGTCAACCGTTAGTAGAAGCTCAAATGTTTTTGTCCTTCTTTTCATTAATGATGGGTTCTAGACTGGACATTGATTCTTCGATGATAAATGATGTCAAGACTGATATGCCTGATTCTATAGCTACTGACACCTATAAAGAATATAGAGGCCTTATTGATTCAATTCCTGATTTTGATGCACATATAAAAAAATTAATGAGTTCAGATTATGATATTGCAAAACAATTTTTGCGTGCATGTGAAGTCTATCGAACAGCCGTAAACTTGATAGGTACAAATAATACACTAAGTTTCTTTTTGTTGAGTATTGCAATAGAATGTTTATCAAATAAGATTTCTACAAAAACAGGAACATGTGAAAAATTTGTAGATTTTATTTATACATATTTACCAGACAAGTCCGATTTCGCAACAGAGGAGGAATGGATAAGTATATTAAAAGAAATATATTATTCTCATATATCTGGATTTACTCATGGGGGAAAATTAATACCAGAGGCAGTTCGTTTGGCCGATAAGCTTAATCGAAAATATGTAAGAAATACGATAGATGGAAGAGATGTACGTACTCCGGGCTTGAAGTGGTTTGAGGCTATAGTAAGAAATTGTTTAATTGGTTTTATATCTAAAATAAGTTTAAAAGAGGAAAACAATTTAGTTGACTATTTTAAAGAAATATCGCTAGAATATGGAATAATTAACTTAAAAAAAAGAAAAAATATAATTGGAGGTCAAATAGTAACTACAGCTGATGTAGAATTAGATTAACATGCAAACGTTCAAAAAACAATATATCATAAACGAAAAAGACAAAAAGACTGCTACACTCTTTCCAAAAGAAAAATATGAGGGGCTTCTGGAAGACTTGCATGACATTACGATTGTAACTGAACGCCTATATGAGCCTACGATAACTTTTGGGGAACTCAATCAAAGATTGAGAAAAGACGGACTCCTTTGAAATTCAGGCAGCTAAAAACCATCATGTGCGGCATAGCAGGCGCGGAAGGAAAGAACTCAGAAGCACTCGTCAAAAAGATGCTCGATGCAATCAAGCACAGGGGACCAGACGGCTCCGGCACTTTCTCCATCAGCGACATCACCCTCGGCAATGTCCTTCTCAAAATAACAGGCAGCAAAAGCCAGCCCATTCATAATAACGGCGCGCTCACGTACAACGGGGAGATTTACAATTTCAGGCAAATAGCAGAAAAGCTTCACATCACAACAGATTCCGACAGCGAGGCGCTTTTTGCCCTGATTGGCTCAAAAGGCATAGAAAAGGCGATTCAAGAATTGGATGGCGATTATGCTTTTGCGTATACCAAGGATGAAAAACTCCATCTTGCACGCGACCCCGCGGGCGTAAAACCGCTTTACTACGGCACAGGCGCTGGGTTTGCCTTTGCATCCGAGAAAAAAGCGCTGTATGCAATCGGGATAAGGGAGATTCGTACTCTCAAGCCTGGATACATGCTTACTTTCAGCGCCGGAAAGAGCGCTGAAAAAAAAGTGACGGGTTTCGCTGTTGGTGAGCCGATAACGGATGAGAACACAGCTTCAAATATGCTGTATAATGCAATTGAAAAAGCTGTAAAAAAACGGCGCTACACGCCCTCCGCGCTTGCGTTCTCAGGCGGTCTTGACAGCTCCATAATTGCCGCGCTGTGTCCTGAAGCGGAGTTGTATTCGGTGGGCATGACAGGCTCGCATGATGTAACGCAAACAAAAAAGGCGGCGCAGCTTCTTGGAATGAAGGATAAACTGCACCTGCATGAGCTTACAATAGATGATGTGGAGTCGGCTCTTCCTGATGTAATAAAAGCCATTGGCTCTTGCGACCCTTTAAAAGTAAGCATTGCCATGCCCCTATTTTTTACATCAAAAGAGGCTCACAACGACAGGATTCGCGTGATGCTCTCAGGTCAGGGCGCGGATGAGCTATTTGCCGGGTATAAGCGGTATGAATCCATGAACCCTGCCGAACTTGAACTGGCGCTTCGGAAAGACCTCGATAACATAGCGGAGAACAATCTTGAGCGTGATGACGCCGTGACAATGGCAAATGCGGTTGAGCTTCGTGTTCCTTACCTGGACAGCGAGGTCGTGGAACTTGCTCTGCGGATTGCGCCTGAACTTAAAGTGCATAATAATGTGAGAAAATATATCCTTCGGCAGGCAGCAAGAAACATTCTGCCGCATGAGCTTGTCCTTAAAGAAAAGAAGGCGGCGCAGTACAGCAGCGGGATTTTCTCGGCGCTGGAGAAGCTTGCCCGGAAAAATGGGTTCATGGGAGAGCGGGCGCTGGGAAGGTATCTTGAGGATTTAAAATTAGCGCGCTGTAGTTTGTAAACAGCGAACTTCTTCATGACAATCTTTTTATCGCTTCAGCCTCTTTATAGAGTTTTAATGACAACAGACCTTGAAAGCAAAAAGATAGGGTTCATCGGCACTGGAAAGATGGGTGAAGCCCTGATTAAAGGCATATTATTAGCCCAACTCGTTCCCGCAGAGAATATTTTTGCCAGTGATGCGGATTCAGCAAAGCTACAGTTGCTTGAAAAAGAATATAAAATCAACACCTGTAAGGACAACTGCTCTACCGTTGTCGGTTCAGACATCATTATAATTGCTGTCAAGCCTCAAATTGTCCCTGAAGTTTTAAAAGAAATTAATAATTCCATAAAGAAACAACTGATTGTATCAATAGCCGCAGGCGTTAAAATCGAAACGTATGAAAATGCCCTGCCCCGCGGCACAAAAGTAGTGAGGGTAATGCCAAACATTGCGGCGACTGTGAGAGAAGCAGCATCAGCTATCAGTCCCGGGAGCGCGGCATCAAAGGATGACCTGTCGATTGCGAGTGCGATTTTTAATGCCATAGGGAGAAGTGTGATACTGCCTGAATATCTCATGGACGCAGTTACAGGATTGTCCGGGAGCGGTCCAGCCTATATCTTCACTATAATCGAAGCGCTGGCAGACGGCGGGGTTTATGAAGGACTCGACAGGAACACTGCAAAATTACTTGCAGCCCAGACAGTTCTCGGCGCGGCTAAAATGGTGATCGAAGACGGAAGCCACACTGCACAATTAAAGGATATGGTTACATCTCCGGGCGGGACGACAATCAGGGGTCTTCGTGTAATGGAGGACCGGGGTGTCCGCATAGCAATGATGGACGCTGTAATCGAGGCGTGCGAGCGCTCAAAGGAACTGGGCAAGAAATCCTGAAGGAAGACTTATGTCCCTTCTTTCTGAAATCGAAAGAAAAGCAAGAAAGAATCACGCAAGGATAGGGCTTGGTATCGGGAAAATTTCAGAAAAATTGATTAAGAGCGCGGAGGCTGCGCGCGAGTATGCCGATGTCGTGCTTGTGGGAGACGAAAAAGAGATTAAGGCAACAGGCACTGACTTAGAGATAATCAATTCCAAAGAGCCATCGAAAAAATTAGTAGAACTGCTTGTAGCCGGGCAAATAGACGGCGCGGTAAGAGGCACACTCAGCGCAACCAAAACGCTTTCGGAATTGAAAAAATCCCTCAATATTAAAAAATTATACAGGGTCGCATTACTGGAAACAGCAGACGGTAAACCTTTTTTCTTAGCGCCTGTGGGCATTGATGAAGGAAATTCGGTCGATGATAAAATTGAGTTAATAAGACGCGGCGCAGAGCATTTCAGGCGTTTTGGCATTGAGGCAAAGGTGGGGATTCTTTCGGGCGGGCGCCTGGAGGATAAAGGCAGGGATAAAACCGTTGACAGGACGCTGGCTGAGGCTGAGATGGTGACAAAAAAAGTGTGTGAAATGGGAATAAACGCAAAGAACTATTCCATACTGATAGAGGATGCGATTGCAGAGGCAAATTTTATCATTGCGCCTGATGGGATTTCGGGGAATCTCATTTTCAGGACGCTTGTGTTCCTGGGTGGGGGATACGGTCACGGCGCTCCTGTATTGATGGATAAGGTTTTTGTGGATACCTCGCGCGTGGGCGGGCATTATACAAGAGCCATCATGCTTGCAAGCGCGCTTAAAAAGCCTGAAATTTAGTTTTTTATGTTCCCTTAATTATGGCTCTTCATGACCTCCTGAAAGACAAACTTTCCGCAGAAAAGCTCTCCCTCGTCCCGAAAGGCTTTGAAGTAATAGGGAACATTGCGATTATCAATATCCCGCCGCTTCTTGACGATGAAAAATATCTCATAGCAGAAACACTGGCATCCCGGAGGAAAGACGTAAAAACAGTTCTTCGGAAGCTCCATAAGATAGAAGGCGATGCCCGCGCCGGGGAATTTGAATTGCTGCTCGGAAATAGCACGCTCACGCTCCATAAGGAGAACAACTGCGTCTTTTGCGTTGATGTTGCAAAAACATATTTTTCAGGTAAAATGGCTCATGAACGAAATAGAATTGCCCAGCAGGTAAAAGACGGTGAAAATGTGATGGTAATGTTCGCAGGCGTGGGACCGTTTCTTATCCCGATTAAGAAAAGCAAGAATGTAGATATGACAGGGCTGGACAGTAACCCGGCAGCCTGCGCCTTTTTGAAAAAAAACTGTGAACTCAATGGAATCGATGCAAATATCATCCTCGGGGATGCGAATTCAATTCATAATCTTTTCAAAAAGCCATTTGACAGGATAGTGATGCCAGCGCCATATGGCAGGGATTATTTCCTGAATCTTGCCAGTTCATCATTGAAACCAAAAGGCATAGTCCACTTTTATACCTTCAAGAAAGACTTTGAGATTCCTCATTTTAAAAGGCTGCTTGAGGAGAGAGGGTGGCATATTGAATTTTACAGGAATTGCGGCGATGTTGCGCCGAGGGTGAGCAGATATGTTTTTGACCTGAGAAAATATAATTGAAATATAAGTCTTTGAGCAATCAATATGTTTTCCTATACATCATCCGGTTTTGGGGAATATCTTTTAGTTATGCTGGTTTTCCTGGGAACTGCGGTTGGTTTGCATGAGTTTGGTCATATTTTATTTGCAAGGTATCACCATCTTGAATATAAGATTTTGTTTGAGAAGGGAAATCTAACCATATCTGCGGACTGGGAGAGTATCGGGAATAAGAAGGTTTATGGAAACATACTTGGTATTATTTTTGGTTTTCCGCCTGTAATTGCAGCAGGATGGTTCTACTCCACGCCTGTTTTCTTGCTGCTTTACCTGCTTTCATGCTACGATGATTTCAGCGAAGTCGTCGCAAAGCTTGCAGATTATAAAAAGGTTTTTTGAACGGTTACGGGGGATGCACTCTGCACCGTGGATTTGGGGTATATTGGGTGAGGGGGGGTGGGGGGGCTGGTCGTTGGAGTCACAAACCCCGTACTTAAGGACGAGGCCTGTATATACCGTTTTTATGAATATACAGGCTC
This sequence comes from Candidatus Methanoperedens sp., assembly GCA_049299995.1. Classification (GTDB taxonomy): domain Archaea; phylum Halobacteriota; class Methanosarcinia; order Methanosarcinales; family Methanoperedenaceae; genus Methanoperedens. Next base: position 338 of record JBAQYK010000142.1, on the reverse strand, counting down.
ATTCCCTGTTATACTCGCATGTAATCATAAGCTGAAATATTGCAAAAATCCCCTCAGTGATGATGCGCCTCTTCCTTCTCAGCTTCCAGTCTCTTTATCGTATCCTCGCACGCGAGAAGGCAGCTCTCGCATATAGCCTTATTCACTTCCCTGTGATACGGCTCCTGGAAAATAGGAACCTGGATTTTAGCCGCAAAAAGTGGAACATTTTTTATACCGCACAGGTCGCATTTCTTACCATCCGAGGGGCTCCTGTTAAGGTTCGCCTCATGGCAACTGGCAAGACATTCCTCGTTAATTCCCCTCCATGTCCCTGTGGGGTACGCGCTCCTCTGAGC
>JBAQYK010000141.1:0-9020 GCA_049299995.1 Candidatus Methanoperedens sp. | reverse complement strand
TGAAGCTTCTATGCCTATGGTAACCTGTGTTTTACCACAAAAGGCAAATGGATGAACTTTTCTGGATACTCATCCAACAAATTTATAGGGTGGAAGCTAATCCAATTATTTTAAAAAGTGCAAGGCTCGATAACAGATGTCTGAAGTCCAGGAAAACCAGGAAAGCCCGATAGCAATGGGAAACAACGATTTTTCCCGCTATTTGATGGACAGGATAAAAACGCTTGAGGAAAGGAACAATCTCCTCAGGGAACAGGCTAATAAGATAGAACATGAGAAGCGTTTTACTGAGAGCCAGAACCTGAAATACGAAAGGGAGTTAAGGCAATTAAAAAGCGAACTTGACAGGTTAAAAACCCCGCCGCTTGTTGTAGGTACTGTTGTGGATGTCCTTGAGAACGGTAAAATTATTATCAGGAGCAGTACCGGTCCGCAGTTTGTAGTCGGTGCGTCCCAGTTTATTAATGGTTCCGAACTTATACCGGGTGCGGCGGTATCTTTAAATTACCAGAGTCTTGCTGTGGTAGGGATTCTGCCCTCGTCGCGCGATCCTTTTGTGCACGGCATGGAGGTTATAGAGTCCCCGGGCGTGTCGTATTCGGATATAGGGGGTCTGGATGAACAGATACGGGAGCTTAGGGAGACTGTGGAGATGCCGCTTACCAAACCTGAAGTATTTGAACGCATCGGGATAGAGCCGCCTAAGGGGGTTTTATTATACGGTCCCCCCGGAACCGGAAAAACCCTCCTGGCAAAAGCCGTGGCAAGCCAGACAAAAGCCACGTTTATCAGGATTGTGGGCTCTGAGCTTGTGCAGAAATATATCGGAGAAGGCGCGCGGCTTGTGCGTGACCTGTTCAAAATGGCAAAAGAAAAATCCCCGAGTATTATTTTTATTGATGAACTTGATTCCATCGGGGCAAGACGCCTTGATACCGCGACTTCGGGAGACAGGGAAGTCCAGCGCACCTTAATGCAATTGCTTTCAGAAATGGATGGTTTTAATCCAAGGGGAAACGTCAGGATTATCGCGGCTACAAACAGACCCGACATTCTTGACCTTGCTCTTCTGCGACCCGGAAGATTTGATAGGTTCATTCCGATTCCAATGCCCAATAGGGAAGTGCGTGCAATAATTCTGAAGATTCATTCCAGAAGGATGAAGCTATCAGAGGAGATTGATTTTGACGAGATTTCCTCGCTTACCGAAGGAGCGAACGGTTCTGACCTGAAGGCAATTGCAATGGAAGCCGGGATGTTCGCTGTAAGGGAAGAGCGCAATAGCGTTGGAATGGACGATTTCAGAAATGCAATAAGAAAACTAATAATTGCTACTACAAAGCCGAATCTTCATTCCGAAGGAATGTTTGCCTGAGTTGGGGTAATATAGATAAATATGTATAAAATCGGAGTATTATTTTATTATATGGCTTTTTTGCATAATTGTTATATGGTGGTTGTGCATAAGACATTAAAAATTCAGGGGTAATGATGGAAACAAAAGCTAACATGCTTGAAAAGATCCTTAACGACCTGCAGGCAGTCGGTGGTATCGAGCTTTCTGCTATCGTTTCAAAACAAGGGTTACTGATGGTTACAAAAGAGACCAATACAGGGCTTAATAGTGAAGCTTTTGCTGCATTGACAGCTACTTTATACATGTCGGCAGAATCTACGACTACGCGTCTTAGTAACCAGAAACCAAAATCTATTTTAGTCGAAACCGAGGACAAGCATCTAATAACATATGCAGCCGGTCCGAATGCATTAATTGTAGTTCTGGTGGGAACTGAAGGGTATGTGGGCTTGATTCTGAATGAGATAAAAAAAGCTGCTGAAAAAGTCAAGAAACTCATTTGATAACGGGCTCGAAAACTATATTACAATATGCAACAAAAAGTTATAGGGAGTAATATGAGCTTGAAGTTCATTATATTGATTTTCTCATTAGCGGTCGTTTCGGGATGTATCGCTGTGGAAAAGGAGGCAAATACTATGGAGAAAATTGTTATTTCATCTGAGATTTTTAAGGATGGGGAAACAATCCCCGCTGAATATACCTGTGACGGTAAAAACGTCTCTCCTGCGCTTTTATTGGAAGGAATACCCGCGGGTGCAAAGAGCATCGCCCTGATAATGGATGACCCGGATGCCCCGGGGGGAATGTTTGTTCACTGGGTGCTGTATAACATTCCTGCAAGCACGCGGAAACTGCCTGAGGGAATGCCAAAAAACGAAACCCTTGGCGATGGAAGCCGCCAGGGGATGACGGATTTTGGCAGGGTCGGCTATGGAGGACCGTGCCCCCCAAAGGGAACGCACAGGTATTATTTCAAGATATACGCTCTCAGCACCATGCTCAGCCTGCAGCCAGGTGCGTCCAAAAAACAGTTGGAAAACGCCATGAAAGGGCACATACTGGCGCAGGGTGAACTGATGGGAAGGTATGAGAGACAAAAAAGCATGAAGTGATAAATAGGTATGCGAGGGATGGGATTTGAACCCACGAACCCCTTCGGGATTAGCCCCTGAAGCTAACGCCTTTGACCGGACTGGGCGACCCTCGCACAGGGGTATTTTACAATCACTTCAATAGTTTCAGGAGCAATGCTTTCTGGGCATGCAGCCTGTTCTCAGCCTGGTCAAAAACAGCCGAGTTAGGACCATCGACAACTTCTGCCGTTATTTCCTCGCCGCGATGGGCTGGAAGACAGTGCAGTACTATCACATCATGTTTGGCTTGTTCTAAAAGCTTGCTGTTAATCTGGTATGGTTTGAAGTCCCGCAGTCTCCGGTCGTATTCATCCTCATCGCCCATTGAAACCCAGACATCGGTTGAAAGAATATCCGCTTTCCTTGCTGCTTTCATAGGGTCATGGATAATATTAACAGTTCCTCCAAGTTCCTTAGCTTTCCCGACAATCTCATTGTCCGGCTCATAGCCTTCGGGGCAGGCGACAGTCATTTTCATGTCCGTGAGGGCACATGCAAGCATTGCGGAATTGCAGACATTATTTCCGTCCCCTATCCATGAAAAATTAAGTCCTTTGAATTTACCTTTATATTCGCGTATTGTGAGCAGGTCGGCAAGGAGCTGGCATGGGTGTTCAAGGTCGGATAGACCATTGATAACCGGCACGGTTGCATTTTCTGAAAGTTCGATGAGAGTTTCATGTTTATAAACACGCGCCATGATTGCATGAACATAACGCGACATGATGCGGGCTGTATCCGCAACCGATTCCCCGCGTCCGAGCTGAATGTCTTTGTAATTCAAATAAATCGCATGCCCGCCCAGTTCTGTCATTGCTACTTCAAATGAGATACGGGTGCGGGTGGATGATTTCTCAAAGAGCATCGCCAGCGTCTTACCTTTTAATGCGCCGGATGTTTTCCCCCGGGTCCTTTTTTCTTTTAAATCAGAAGCTGTATCAAGCAGGCTGATAATATCAGCATACGATAAATCTGCGACGGATAGAAGATGAGGTAGCAAAATCAGGACGCTCCATTTTGGTAAATCTTACAATTGTAGATACTTATTTAAATTACTTTTGATAAACTCTTACTAAAATTTACTTTCTAAACGGGAGTAGGTTATGAAACTATATGAATATGCTGCCAAGGAGATATTTTCAGGATTCGATATCCCTGTTCCGCGAGGCAATCTTGTTACAAGCGCAGATGAAGCCGGGGAAACTGCCAAAAAAACAGGAGCAGTAGTTATAAAGGCTCAGGTCTTGACTGGGGGGCGTGGAAAAGCAGGAGGTATTGCAAAAGCGTTAAACCCGGCGGAGGCAAGCCGGAACGCACAGCGAATACTTGGGATGTCAATAAAAGGATTGCCTGTAAAAAAACTTCTTGTCGAGGAATACAAAAGACCTGAGAAAGAGATGTATCTTGGGATTACCATCGATAGATCAGCACGATGTCCTATAATAATGGTCAGTTCCGAAGGCGGTATCGATATTGAAGAGGCTGCAAGAAAAAAACCACAGAGTATCGTCAGGATGCCCATCAATCCAATCATAGGGATTCATAGTTACCAGGCAAGGGCGCTTGCATTTTCGCTGGATAAAAAGAATGCATCGGCAATTGCTGATGTGATAAAAAAACTGTACCGGGTTTTTACCGAATACGATTGCACACTTGCAGAGATTAACCCGCTTGCTCTTGCTACAGATGGTATTTTCGCACTTGATGCAAGGATGGTTATTGATGACAATGCCCTTTTCAGGCAGAATGCAAAGGAGGAAGAAACTCCTGTTTCTCTTGAAGAACTTGCGAAGAAGAGGGGGATGAGTTATGTTGGTCTTGACGGGGACATCGGGTGCATAGTCAACGGCGCAGGTCTTGCAATGGCAACGCTTGATATGATAAAATTTTATGGGGGGCAGGCTGCCAATTTCATGGATGTTAGGGCCGGGGCGACCGCCGGGCAGATTAAAACTGCACTTGAGATAGTATCTTCCAACAGGAATTTGAAGGCAATAATCATCAACATATTCGGCGGTATCACAAGGTGCGATGAGGTAGCGCGAGGGGTTATAGAGATAATACCTGACATAAAAGTCCCGGTTGTAATCAGGCTGACAGGAACAAATGAAGATGAAGGACGGATTATGCTTGGGAAATACGGCATAACCATGGCTTCATCAACAGAAGAAGCTGCAAAGAAGGTGGTGGAACTTGAGCATACTGATAAATAAAGACACGAGGCTTCTGGTGCAGGGGATTACAGGGAGCGTCGGTTCGTTCCAGACAAAACAGATGCAGGAATTCGGAACCAACATCGTTGCCGGCATCACGCCCGGAAAAGGAGGCAGCGATGTTCATGGTGTCCCTGTTTTTGACTCGGTCAAAGAAGCAGTGGATGAGGCAAATCCCAATGCATCTGTTATTTTTGTGCCGCCCCGATTCGCAGCAGATGCAATTTTTGAAGCCGCAGATGGCGGAATAGAGCTGATTGTATGCATAACAGAAGGGATTCCTGTACATGATATGATGCGCGTATGCGCATATCTTAAGCCAGAATCGAGGCTTATCGGCGCCAATTGCCCGGGCATTACAACACCATGCGAGTCAAAGATAGGAATAATGCCAAATTCCATACACCTGCCCGGGAACATCGGACTCGTATCAAGAAGCGGGACGCTCACATATGAGATAGTTGACCTCCTGTCAAAAAACGGGTTGGGGCAATCCACGTCTGTGGGTATTGGCGGGGATCCTGTTGCCGGGATGTCTTTTGCCGATATATTGGAACTATTTGAGGAAGACCCAAAAACCCATGCAGTCGTGCTTGTTGGCGAGATTGGAGGAACGGCGGAAGAGGATTCCATCGGTTTTATCAGGCGAATGAGTAAACCTGTAATATCGTATATAGTGGGTGTTTCTGCGCCTCCTGAAAAAACCATGGGTCATGCCGGTGCAATTGTATCCGCAGGTAGCGGCAGTGCGATTGAAAAAATACATGCATTTGAAAATGCGGGAATCACTGTGGCGAAAAGCCCGGCGGATATAGTGAAGCAGGTAAATAATATTTTATAATGATTGCAATTCGACTATAAGTGAACCTGCATTCGTCAATTGTTCCTATGCATGCATGTTTTTACCACAAAAGATTTAAAAGCAATGTAGTAGAAAGGTAAGGTATGAAATTGAAAATAATTATAACTGGCAGCAAGGTTCATGGCATTGGTTATCGCGTTATGCTTGTAAACAAAGCACTCTCACTTGGAATTAGTAATTTTAATGTTTTCAATACTTTTCTCCAGGAAAATCAGGCGGTTTTCGCAGTAATAGAGGGAGATAAGGACGTTTTGGGGGAGTTTCAGGCTTATGCGAATACCGTTAAACCTGATGAAGCAGAGGTGGATAACATATCCTTTGAGGAGTACGGGAATGTTGTTCCGCCAATCGAGCGGGTCATGCAGGCGTTCCAGATGGAACAGTGGGGTAAAGGCATCCCAATACTCTTAAAAATGCTGGAGAAACAGGACACTACTATAAGTGTTTTGAAAAGCGTGAAAGAGGATACAGCCCATATCCCTGCTATGAGGGAAGATATTGCCAAAGTAAAATCGCATACTTCCCTGATTCCCGCCATGAAGGAAGATGCCTCTGAAATCAAAAGCAATACCAAAGAAATTGTGGATAAACTCCAGAATAAGTATGAGGAACTGAGCAGGGAGATAGTCCAAATGAAGATTACACTTGCCAAAATCGAAACTAAGGTGTTCGCATAGTTCGACTATAAGTGAACCCTCATTCGTCAATTGTGCCCATGCATGCATGTTTTGACCACAAAAGATTTAAAAGGGTACTTACTATAACGCAATGTAATCCATAACGGGATTAATAGAGGGTGATGAAAATCGTCTTTTACTGCCTTGCGCAGGAAAAAGCCGGTTTAGCGATGGCGATGGAACGAAATGTTCTGTCTTTAATTACTATATCACTCAATATCTCGAAGGAGAAAATTAAACCATATAAAAATATGGAGGTAAAGAATAATGAGTAAAAAAATATTAGGAGTTGCATTAGCAGTGTTAATGTTATTAGCAGTAGCATTACCTGCAAGTGCAGCGATACAGGCGACCAGCGTAGAGATACGCGGAGCGGTCATTTCAAATGCCGGTACCACAACCGATGGCAACCCTCATGTCTGGGATGCATCAAACTTTGCAGGATTCTGGTACGATTTGAAGGATAATTTAAAGACTGAGAATCTTGCGGTACTGAGCGTCACCAGCAGAAGCATTTCTGGAACTTCTGGCAGCGAACAGTTGATATACAATACGACCAAAACCAGCAAGACATTGAAAGTAGTAGCAAACGCTAAAGCCAATGGTACAGATACCGATTTCAATAAGTTCGGCGATGGAACCAATGGAAAGTACGACATTCTGGGCTGGCAGGCACAACCATACATTGCAGTTAAAGGCAATGCAAAGAAACTTGCCAAGCTTGTAATCGAGCAGGGTAATTCAACATCTGAAAAGAAATCCCTGACAATCGGAGAAACCTGGGATATCGGCGACGGCTGGACACTTTCAGCACAGAGCATTGATGCCAAAGCAACCCCGAGACAGGCATGGCTTGTCCTGAGCAAGGACGGCGTCAAGAAAGACGACAAAGTTATTGAGCAGGGCAAAGGGTATGTCTACATCGAAAAGAGCTTTGCAGGCGAGAGCGATGTTCCATTGTTCGTTACGTACGTGGACAGCGTGTTTGCAGGCGCTACAAGTGACATGGTACAGCTCAGATACACATGGGCAATAGGTACTTCAGTCACAGAAGTTAAGAGCGGCGATGTATTTGGCAACCTGGAAGTAACAACGGCGAACAGCACTACCATTGAACTGAAGAACAAAGATAAGTCAATGGATCTCACACAGGATGCAACAGTTGACATCATGGGTGATATGAAGTTCAAGGTAGCAGACAGCAGCACCGATTTGAGGTACTACCCAATGGTTGTATACCAGATCAGCGGCGGCGTAACACCAGCAGGCGAAACACCAGGCGCAACACCAGCAGCAGGGACACCAGGCGTAACACCGAAAGGAACACCAGGCGTAAAACCAACCAATGCAACAGCAACAGCAGTAGCAACAACAGCTGCACCAGCAGTAACTGAGACAGCAGCCAAAACACCAGTCGCAACAGCCACTCCAAAAGAGCCAGGCTTTGAGGCAGTGTTCGCAATTGCAGGCTTGCTTGCAGTAGCATACCTTGTGTTGAGACAGAGAAAGTAAATATATAAATTCGAAGGGAGCAATCCCTTCACCTTTTCTTTTTTTAGAAGTGTTTAGTTCCAGTTCAAACTATTTTCATAAAACAAACCTATAAATCTTCTCTCTCCAACATTGGGTCGATGGACAAAATTTCCCGCTCCGTAAACCAGTTGTATGAGAGATTCCCCTATCCCTCTCTTCCAATCCGCAACGAACGCGACCTTGTAAGTAAACTCCACGCAAACGTCATGTCAAAAATCCTTTCAACCGCAGAACTGGAACCCGCATCGCTTTCGGGAAAAGAAGTGCTTGATGCAGGCTGCGGCACAGGAGAAAAATCGTGCTATTTTTCATATCATGGCGCCAGAGTTACTGCGCTTGACCTCTGCAGCTCCTCACTTGCCAAAGGAAGAAAACTTGCAGATAAATTCAATTTGGAGGTTGAGTTCCACCAGTGCGATATTGCAGAATTTACTACCGAAAAGAGGTTTGACCACATCTTCTGTCTCGGGGTGCTGCACCATACCGGCGACCCGTATATGCGTTTCCGTGTGCTTGCCAGTCTTTGCAAACCCGGCGGAACCGTAACCGTGGGATTATATAACAGATACGGCAGGCTTATGCACAGGGCAAGGAGAATGTGGATAAAATTGAATGCCGGCGACGACATTGAGCGGAGAATATCGTTTGTTGAACGCCGGATATACGGGAGAAAACTTAAAAATACACATGAGCAGGCTTATGCGGCTGACAAATACGTCAATCCTTACGAGAGTTATCATTCGGTCGGCGAAGTGCTTGACTGGTTCAATAAAAACGACATTACATACATAGGGTCGCATCCGCATACTCGAAAAGGAAACGTTCAAGCAATTTTTTCCCAGTTGAAATGGTTGCTCAAAAGAAACGGTTTTTTTATAATGTCAGGCAGGAAAAATTAATTGCCAGCTCTATCTTTTACCTTCCAGTTTCCTCTGGATAAGCTCTTTTAACTCTCTGATATTTCCTTTTTTTGCGCTCACAGGCACTATCTTATCAAGCCACTGCCTCCATGGAGGCATCATACCAAGGCGCTCTGCTATTCCATCAAGCGTTTCATCCACATTCCCGGCTTTATCTATTTTATTTGCAGCCACAATAACATCAATGTTTAACTCATGCAAAAACTCGTAAAGCTCAATCTCCACAGGTATTTCATTTCTTCCCGCCCACCTGTCCACAATCCCGGCAAACGAGCCCGAATTCACAACCATTACAGCAAGGACGATATTTGAAGCATTGTCC
>JBAQYK010000140.1:0-1562 GCA_049299995.1 Candidatus Methanoperedens sp. | reverse complement strand
CGCTCATAATCCACATCGCGGCTCAGCGCGCCAAACTTTCGCGCCACATGCACCATCTTCCACTTGAGCAGCATGGTATTCTTAAGCGTCATCTCGATTATAGGCTCGATGTGGTCAGGACTTGTGGTAAGGAGCAGTTCTTTTATCCTCCCGGCATTCAACAGCCGGGGCAGTTCAAGCTTAATCCTGTAAGGGTCTATCTCCATAGCCACGCTTGCCCCGAACCTTGCAGCAAGCAGCGACGTCAGCGCGCGCCCAAGGGTTTCATTCACTTTATGCCCGCCGCAGATATTGATAACGATTGATTTCCCGTCCTGCTCGATAACCGCCGTGTCATCGGCAGGCACAGTAAGACCTTTATTTCGCTGTTTTTCTATCAATTCGAGGATTTCACTGGCAGCTTCTTTGTCGGTCGGATATTCTTTCCTGTAATCTTCGATGATTTCATTGCTGCCTTCACCTCCTGTTATTTTTGCCATAAAACGCTTTCTTATGGCTCCCACTTCCTGCGCCACTTCATAAGGTACAGGGATTTCCTCGCCCACCCAGTTGGGGATATCGGCGCCGGGGTCGCTTATGGGTTCCACTTTAATCCTGCTTTTATCAGGAATTATCTCGATAATGCGCCACATCTCCCCTTTTGCTATGAATACAGCGCCGGCTTCCGCAAAATCCACAACGAACGCTTCATCAAGCGCGCCCACTGTCCTGCCGCTCACTATATCGAATATCTCAAACCGTCTCTCATCAGGAATCATGGAAAGGTTTTCGTAATAATACTGCCAGCTCTTCCTCTTCCTGCCGAGTTTACCGTTTTCGAACCATATAAGGCGGTTATCGCTCACCTGTTTGATAACTTCGCGCAGCATTTCAATCTTAAGATTCCGGTAAGGGTAAGCCCTCTTAACTATTGAAAATATCCCCTCAATTGAAATTTCATTAAAATCAAGCGCCATCCCGCATATCTGGTTTGCAAGCGTATCCGTGCTGTCCTCGTGAATCTCAACCGCTTCAATTTCACCCGTCTTTGCCTTTCTTGTGATTGCCGAGGATTCAGCCGCATCATCTGCGCCTGTCGTTATTATTGTCCCGGACGACTTCTCGCCAATCCTGTGCCCGGCGCGCCCGACCCTCTGTATCAATCGTGTGACTTCACGCGGGGACATATACTGTATAACATGCTCCACATCCCCGATGTCTATTCCGAGTTCCATAGAGGACGTACAGATAAGTCCGGCAAGAACACCGCCTTTAAAATTATTTTCAGCTTCTATTCGCGCCTCACGGGAAAGCGAGCCGTGATGCACACCGATAGATATGCCAAGCATCCTGAACCTTGAGCCCAGCATTTCTGCGGATTCCCGTGTATTTACGAATATCAGGGTGGATTTGTGTTTTCCAACGATGCCGGAAATCACCCGCAGATGTGAAGCCACCTCAGGCGTGCACATCAGTTTTCTTGAAGAGTCCTGGTCATGCTTTGTGGGTTTCGGGCATACCACGTTAAAACCAAGTTTTTTTATAAGGGATACTTCTATCACATGCGCTTTTCTATCAGTTCC
>JBAQYK010000139.1:0-2760 GCA_049299995.1 Candidatus Methanoperedens sp. | reverse complement strand
GTTCTACCTTTGCCTGTGGCGCAAAATGATGCCCCAGCACTTCTTTTAAAAGAGGTTTTATCAGGAACTCCTCAAGCATGGATTCATCCATGCGGTTCCAGCTTCCCTTCCTGCTTTCATAGAGCTTCTTTGCCCGGTTAAAAGCATCTGTTACGTCTTCTTTCCATTCAGGATTATCATTAATCAGCGACTCTAAATAGTAAGTGGAAAAAAGATTTCGATTTTGCAGGTAATTGAGTGTAGTCTGCGCCAATTAAGTCCCCTTGGAATTTTTTATGTTATAAACAGGATGAAACAAAATAAGACTTTTGCCTATCCCTTCATCCTCTCCCTCACCAGCCCCGCCGACCCCTTCGAGCTGAACGCCCTGAAGTACACAAGCGCTTCCGCATACACCATAGCCTCTATTGCTCTCTCCGTATCCTCATCCACGCTGTAAATCCTGTCAAAGAACTGCTTGATAGCGAACTTGCAGTTGCTCCCGAAAATCTGGTTATCCTTCTTGCCAGGATTCTTGGGACGGTAAGTCTCAACAGTCCAGTTCCACATATCCCTGTAAAGTTCAGGTTCATACACTTTCAGCACATTGAACACGATGTCCTGCCAGTGCGTGGCTACGTTTCCCTTGATGATATCGCCCTTGGGGAACTGTGTATTTATTAACTCCCTCGGCGTGCCCGTAATCCCGTGCTGTGCAATCCCCACATCGAGCTTATTGTCCCGAAGCGCCGCTGCCACCGCCTTTGTCTGCGGGATATTGATGGAAACCTGCTCTATCACGTTCCCGCGCTCGTCATATACATTCCCGTGAACGCTGCCATTTGCGATAGCAAGCACCTGCGGATACACGCCGTTCTCATTCAGTGCTTTAATGAACGTAACAGCCTCTTCCGGTCTTGTGAGCACAAGACCGTGCTCGTCCTTCCTTCCTATCTCGCCCACCTCGACCTCAAGCCCGAACTCCTTTCCCTTCATTCTTTTTTCAATGTATTTCGCCAGTTCGGTCGTGACCCTGATATTCTTATCAAGCTCCTCCCGCAGGTTCTTTCCCTTGAAATTGAAAAGATGAGAGGCGTCTATGGCAAACGAAGTGTAGCCCGCTTTTATCTGCGCCTCGATCAGTTTTTTTGTGTCATCAATTTCCTGCGGTTCGCCTGTCTTTATAGTGATATGGTCTGCATGAAGTGCCCAGATATCACATTCAGTATCCTGCGCCGCCTTTTTCACTCTTTCAGAAAAAGTTTCCGGCGTAAGCCCCGTGTATCCGCCTTTCAGGTCGCATTCGGAACGCGCAAGCTCCATGAACACGGCTGAATCAGTGTCCTTTGCAGCCCTGAAAATCCCGCGGGCAACTGTGGTAACCCGCGTATTTGTCGCCATGATTATCATTTTCCTGCCAGCGATACTGTCCAGAATGGTAGAACCCGGAATCGGTGCGAAATTTTCTCTCATAAAGCGACACCTCGCTTTATGAGGTATAGGGTATGCGAAGCATACCCTTCTTTTGATAAAACTTTCCTAAAGTTTTTCATAGTCCTCCTTACCTGATTGTCATCGGTCAGCCATAAACTTTTCAATCAGGCTTACTTCCTTTTTTCCTCCTGCATAAATGGGTGTGAGGTCATCAATAGCTTCCGGCTTGATAGAAAGGATATTTGTCCTGCCATTGCTGATTGCACCGCCTGCTTCGGTAATTATTTTTCCCATCGGGTTTGCCTCAAACAGCAAGCGGAGCTTTCCTTTTTCTTTTCCCCGAAAACCGGGGTATGTGAACACCCCGCCTTTGTGGAGAATCAGGTGCATATCTGCAACAAAAGAACCCGAAAAGCGCACTTTGTACCCGTCGTTCTCAAGGCTTTCGATAAATCTGGCATGCCGGGGCAGGTAATCCTTACGCAGGGCGCCGGGCGCGTAGAGCTTGCCGTCCGGGATTTTTATATCCCTCTGCGCGAGGTTGAACACGCCCTTTTCATCCATAACAAAATCATGCACTCCATTCCCGGTTGTCAGCGTCAGCGTGGTAAGGGGTCCGTACAGAATATACATCGCTGCAATCATGGTGTTACCAGGTGAAAGCACATGCCCCGGATATATTCCTATTATAGTCCCCACGGCAAGGTTCACATCAATCAGGGAAGAGCCGTCAAGCGGGTCGATAACAACGCCAAAATTGTTTTTAGGGTTGTCAATCTCGATAATCTCAGGCTGCTCTTCCGTCGCTATGTACCGCGCAAGCCCTGTTCTTTTTAACCCGTTTATTAAAACATCATCCGCCCACTTATCAAGAGCCATCTGCTCTTCGCCGTATATGTTTTTTGTGCCTGCTTTATCATGGCTTCGCAAGAACCCGGATTTTATTGTTTTTGCCTGTTCGCTGAAGAACAGTATCAACTCCGATAGTGCAGGGTCAGCATTATTAAGTAAAAGAAAATCTTTAAGGTTAATTATCTCACCCTCTTTTTTTTTAGTTCATTTTAAGCAATAAGGCTCTAAATAGTTATCGTTTTGTGGTGACCGTTACGTTACATGTTGTTGCAACTCAGGGTAATTCAGTCAAACGACGGCGCACCCGACCGAAGCAGGGCTTCGGGGTTATAATCATCAAGATGAAATGCTGTTGATAAAACTACTCCTTTTCTTTAATATAAGTTACGCCTTCGGGAGCCTTGCACATAAATTGATTTTTTAGAGAGTTTGTTTTGTCCGCCATACTTTTGACCGATACTTATTTATACGGTAAGTTACATACCGTATAATATG
>JBAQYK010000138.1:0-4320 GCA_049299995.1 Candidatus Methanoperedens sp. | reverse complement strand
AATACTAAGCAATACTCTCAAGGATATTGAAGAAATTATCCGCCTTATTAAAATAAAGCCCAAACGGATAATTTTATATACCTCAGCTTCATGGAAAAAGACGGTTCTAAAGCGCGCCATAAAAATGAAAAAAGATAATGCCCTTGATATGAAGTCTCTCATGAATAATCTAATGAGCGATCCGGCGATGCGCGCATACGCCAAGGAAATTCCAAAATATGCACAGAAGGTAATCACGGATATACAGGGTATGGATAATGAATTGTTGAACTCCCTGATTGAAGTGGAGTTTGATGAAACGTATGCATTAAACGAAGCCCAGGGATTCCTGAGCCAGACGGTTAATTGTAATATAGAGATATATAATGCAGATTCCCCGGGATACGACCCGCAAGGAAAAAGCCGTACAGCGCTGCCTATGCGACCGGCTATATATATAGAATAATTAAGAATATTCAAGAAATGACCATCATTGTAATTATGAATTAATAAGAAGATATATATCTAACAAGGCTTGTATTAAAATTGGTGTGTAGATGACAACAACAGAAATGCTTGAAAAAATCTTACATGACATTAACAACACCGGGGGAGTTGAGGCGTCGGCAATAGCAAGCAGAGACGGTTTACTCATATGTTCAACCATTCCCAAAAAACAACATGCTGAAACCTTTGTAGCAATGTCGGCTACAATGATTGGCGCGGCAGAAACTGCAACCACAGAGCTTGGAAAAGGCATTCCGGACAGGATAATCGTAGAATCAAAACACGGGAGAATAATTGGAACTGGAGCAGGGTCAAAAGCATTGCTCTTAGTTATGGCAAGACCTGATGCGGGTCTTGGGTTGGTTTTGATAGAGATGGCAAAGGCATCAGAACGGATAAAGCAGGTTCTGGGCTGATAACCGGGGGTGATAACATGAAACAGGTTACCACAGGCGTAAACGGTCTTGATACAGTGCTGGAAGGAGGATTCCTCCGACCGTCAATTGTATTGATAGCAGGCGCCGCAGGGACAGGTAAAACCACTTTTGTAATGCAATCCCTGTTCAATGCCGCAAAAAAAGAAGAGATATGCATGTATATCACTGCGCTTTCCGAGCCGATAGCCATGATTAATAATTTCATGTCCAAATTCTCATTTTATAATTTTTCATTGCTGGGAAAAGGCAATGTAAAATACGTGCCTATTGATGTTGACATCATCCATCAGGGTTCAGACGCTATCATAAAAGAAATAGAAAAGAACTTAGAAGCAATTAGACCTGACAGGATTGTTATCGACCCGGTGAATGTGTTTGCTTATGGGCTGGATGAAGGAGCCAGGCGCCAATTCTATTATGATTTTTTCACGAGTATGAAGGGCTGGAATTCACTGGTATTATTAACAGGTGAATATACTGAAGATGAACTTGTTAAAAGCACGTTAAGTTATCTCGCAGACGGTATTATTTATATTACCAATGAGCCCTTTTACGAGCAGAATATACGTTACCTGAATGTTCTCAAAATGAGGGGACAGGATTTCTATGGCGGCAAACATTCCTGTAGGATAACAAAAGATGGTTTTGTTGTATATCCCAGGCTGCATGCAACTGCAAGGACGTCTATATTAAACGAACGGGTATCAACAGGGATAAACGGATTGGACAAAATGACCGGTGGGGGTTTCATGCGGGGTTCTTCTATATTGGTTTCAGGCTCAAGCGGAACAGGCAAGACCACGCTTGGAACACAATATATTATGGATGGCTTATTGAAAAAGGAACCAGGCATAATAGTTTCCTTTGAAGAGGATACAGAACAGATATATGAAAATTCAAAAAGGTTCGGGTGGAACTTAAAAGATTTTGAAAATAAAAACATGCTTAAAATAATATCTCCTCTTGAATCCGATGTCTATGAGCTGGCGATTCAAATAGAGGAAACGATTGGAAAAATAAATGCCAGGCGTTTGCTGTTAGACGGGACAGGCAGGCTCCAGAGGATGGTGCCGCAATACGCGCAATTCCCTGAATATATGGGGGGCATTATTAACATGTTAAAAAATAAAAATATTACGGCTCTATACACAAACGAGACTTCAAACCTTACAGGCGCAATACAGCTCACGGGAACAGGTATTTCCCCATACATGGACGCTATTATACTGCTGCGGTATCTTGAGATAAAAAGCGAGATGAGAAAATCTATATCCGTACTCAAGATGAGAGGCAGCAACCATGACAAGGAGATAAGGGAAGTTGTCATAAATGAAAAGGGTGTTGAGATAAGACTGCCGTTCAGCGGATATTCCGGCATTTTATCAGGCAGCCCCACAAAAACGCCGTCTGAAGCTTTTGTAGAGGCTTTTAAGAAATAATGATATGATTGATATACAAGACATCATTGAAATATATTCATGGATTGCAGCAAGTTTAATCATGATTTTCATAACTGCAATAGCCAATTTTTATCAAAAGAAATTTGGCGTAAAAACTTTTTATTATTTCTATATAGTCCCGATACTTGTTCTTTTTGTAGCAGCGACCGAATTGTTTTCTCCTGATAGACTTTTACACGAATCGATAGAATTTACAGGCGCATTCAGCTCTTTTCTTGCAAGTTTTTATCTATACAGAAAAATGGTGGGTGTGAAATGAGCTTGTTTTTTGATTTATTACTCACAGATTCTGTAATGTTTATTTTGTTTGCCTTCGTACTTTATTTTTTAAGTGTTCTCAGTAAACGATTGGGTGAGGTTATGGGGCTGAAAAAATATTTTTATCTTTATTATGCGGGCATGTTTTTCATTTTATTGGGTTCTATTACAATGGAATTGCCTTCCGGGTATTTTCAAGATACACGATTAGCCGGAGATGCTTTTTTTGCGCTTGGATTAACCCTCGGTCTAATCGCATCTATAAAATACTGGGGATGGTTAATTAAAGAACTTGTCAGAGGATAACTTATGAAAAACGCATTTCTTTTTATTTTTATCTTGCTGATAATTACAGGCTGTATCGAAAAACAGGACAAAGTTAATCTTAGCATCGTCCAGGAGCCGAACACCACAAAAAATGATACTGCTGTTAAAGTTGCCATTGCATCGGTAGTTTCCCCGAAAGAATCCTATGCTTATTATGAGGAAATGATACAGTATATTTCTAAAAAATTGGGTGGACATATTAAAATAGTGCAGAAACGAAGCTACCAGGAAGTAAACGACCTTATAAAAAACAATGAAATAGACTTCGCATTCGTATGCAGCGGCGCTTATATCGATGGGCATTCGGAGTTCGGGATGAAGCTTCTTGTTGCGCCGAAAATGTATGGAAAAACAACATATCATTCATACATAATCGTTCCAAACAATAGCAACTACACAGAACTTCCCGAACTACGCGGCAAAAAGTTTGCGTTTTCAGACCCGTTATCGAATTCTGGAAAACTTTATCCAACATACAGGCTGGCTCTTATCAATGAAACACCCCAGTCTTTTTTTGGGGTGGATGAAAATGGCAGAAACAATTCTTTTTTCACATACAGTCATGACAATTCCATCATCGCGGTTGCAGAAGGGCTGGCAGACGGTGCTGCTGTGGACAGCCTGGTGTATGAATATATGAAAAATACTAAACCTGAAATTATAGCAAAAACAAGGATTATTGAAATTTCGCCTCCTTTTGGGATACCTCCCGTAGTGGTTCCGGAGGATATCGACCCGTTTTTGGAACAAAGGCTTAAGGATATTTTCCTGAATATGGATAAGGACGAAGAGGGCAGGAAGATACTGTCTAAAATCATGATTGACAGATTTGTTAATATAAATGACAACGCTTATGATTCAGTGAGGGAAATGAGGAAAAGAGCCAAATGACAAGCCTGCGTTTCCGAATTATTGCATCAACATTATTTATAATCTTTTTAATAACCATAGGGTCTTATCTGGTTATCCAGAATATTGAAACCGGAATCATTGAAGGGGAGTTCAGGGATAAAGGGTTTTTATTAGCTAATCACATGGCACTGGAATTTACAGCGCCTTTGCTTGTAAATGATTTGATTGAAATAAAAGATTATGCTGATAATCTAAAAGACAGTTCTCCTGATGTAGAATATATTTATGTGACGGATTCCGAGGGAATAGTGCTTGTACATACGTTTGAGGGGGGTTTCCCGGAGGCGCTTCAGGGGATGAGCAAGCCGTCAAGCGTAATTAAAGAGCGCGTGTTCGTTACAGATAAAGGGATTATACATGAATTTGACGCCGCGATTTTTAAAAATATAGGTTACGTACATGTGGGTCTGTCTGAAAACAGAGTACAGGCGCAAATTAAT
>JBAQYK010000137.1:0-1979 GCA_049299995.1 Candidatus Methanoperedens sp. | reverse complement strand
CTTATTCCCGCCGCGGCAAAACTCGTATTCCTGCCTCTCCCGTACCTCAGCCGAAATCCTCCCGGTCTTGAAGGGTATGAAAAAACAGGTCTTCCCGCAATCAAATCCTGCAGATACTTGTCCTTTGGTTTAAGCTGCGCGGAAACGTCATCGGTTTTGACTGTGACCACGAATTTCTCAAGAAAATCCCAGCCCGGCAGTTTCAGCTTATCCACATGCTTTTTCACCTTGGGAGCTTTTAGCGCGATACCCTCTGCAATGACAAGCGCCATGCCGCCGCGTATCCTGTTTGTCTCGACGCGCGCAAGGTCGCGCCTTCCCTCCACCTCAGCCTCTTCTGTGGGTTCGCCGTCTATGCAGATGGGGCAGTTCTTTACGATAAGCCGTATTTCTTCCTCGGTGGGAAGGTACTGGAGGTGGACAGCCCTGTGATATGCGGCAATTTCTTCCACATATCTCTCCACTTCTTCAGGTCGCGGGATGAAACGGTTAATCCCCAGGCTTCCACGGATATAGTCGGCAGCCAGCACCGACAGCGCCTGCGCCGTGCCGCCCGCGCTTCTTATGGGACCGGCGTAATAGATGCGGATATAATCAGTGCCGTCGTCGTTTTTTGCAAGGTCGATTTTTGCGATACCCTCTATTGGCGCTGCCACCACCCCTTCTGTGAGGACTGCCATGGATACCCTGACAGCTGCTTCTATGGCGTCCTTTTGTGATTCGAATTGTTTTATTTTCCCCTCCGCTACCTCAAGACCGAGCTGAAGTGAAGCCTCCTCTCTTGACATGGTAGTTTCAAGCTCTCTTAACCGCTTTGCAACGCCTTCAACGCCGATGAGTTTTTCAACCCTGTCCGCAAGGTCTTTCGCTATGGGTATTTCAACTGATGGCAAAGGGTCGGCGCCGTTTGCGCGCGCGCTGTTGGCGAGGTCGATGGCGCGGTTAAGCTCGGATTCGAGGGTGTTGAAATATTGAAGCATGGCGGCGCTGGCGGCGAAATTCATTTATCGACCCCGATATACATCATTTCTTCCTTATCCTCACAGCATTCGCATGAGCAAAAAGCCCCTCAGCCTCAGCCAGACCAATAATCGTCTCGCTTATGCTATCAAGCCCTTTCTTATCAATTACCTGCACGCTCGATTTTGTAACAAAATGGTCTGTGTTCAAACCCGAGAACATTCTCGCGTATCCGGCAGTGGGTAAAACGTGATTCGTGCCCGAAGCATAATCGCCGGCAGATACTGGCGCGTAATTACCCACGAAAATCGAACCCGCGTGTTTTATCCTGCCGAGAATATCCCGCTCGGTCATTATTTCAAGATGTTCGGGCGCAAACCTGTTTGAGAACCCGATGCACTCGTCAAGGGTTCCTGTGAGTATGGCTGCATTTTCAAGCGATTTTTCGATTATCTCTTTCCTCTCCATGTTTTTAAACTGTGCGCCAATTTCTTCCTCTACCTGTCCCGCGAGTTCTTCCGATGAGGTCACAAGAACCGAGACCGCATTCGGGTCATGCTCAGCCTGGGCGAGCATATCAGAGGCAATGAAATCAGCTCTTGCCGAACCATCGGCAATAATCAGCACCTCGCTTGGACCCGCTGGAAAATCGATGGCTGTCCCGCATGCCATTTTGGCTGCGGTTACATACACATTGCCGGGTCCCACGATTTTATCCACCTTCGGGATGGTTTCAGTCCCGTAAGCCATGGCAGCGATTGCCTGCACGCCTCCAACGCGGAATACCCGGTCTGCGCCTGCGATGTGAGCCGCGGCAAGCGTGAGAGGATTTACGCTCCCGTCGGGTTTCGGCGGAGTGCATACTACGACTTCCCCTACGCCAGCCACTTTTGCAGGTATCACGGTCATAAGCGCTGTGCTGGGATACGAAGCCCTGCCGCCGGGAACATAAGCGCCCACGTTTTCAAGAGGCGTGATGCGCTGACCGAGCCTGAGACCTGGGGCGAACTCCTTGCTCC
>JBAQYK010000136.1:0-2760 GCA_049299995.1 Candidatus Methanoperedens sp. | reverse complement strand
GGACCCGCAGGACTTACAGCCGCGGCAGACCTTGCAAAAATGGGTCATTCGGTAACAATCTTCGAGGCGCTTCATGCAACAGGAGGCGTTCTCACATACGGAATCCCTGAATTCCGGCTTCCCAAAGAGATTGTGCGCGCCGAGGTGGAATATGTGAAGAAACTGGGCGTTACAATCCATCTTGATTCCGTCATCGGCAAAATAGACACAGTTGACGAACTGCTTTCCGAATTTGACGCTGTCTTCCTCGGAACGGGCGCAGGACTGCCGATGTTCCTGAATATTGACGGTGAGAACTTGAATGGCGTTTATTCAGCGAACGAATTCCTGACGCGCGTTAATCTCATGAAATCCTATATGTTCCCGGATTACGACACGCCAATCAAGAAAGGGAAACGCGTTGTTGTGGTCGGCGGCGGGAACGTGGCTATGGACTCTGCACGATGCGCCCTCAGGCTGGGAGCGGATGAGGTCACGATCGTTTACAGGCGCGGTGAAGAAGAGATGCCTGCTCGCGCCGAGGAGATTGAGCATGCAAAAGAAGAAGGCATAAAGTTCCGGCTTCTCACAAATCCTGTACGTATAATAGGCGATGGCAAGAACTGGGTCACTCATATAGAATGTATCAACATGTACCTGTGCGAGCCCGACGAATCTGGCAGGTGCAAACCCATGCCTCTTTCAGGGTCGGAGCATAAAATCGAAGCAGATGTTGTGATAATCGCTATCGGGACATCCCCGAACCCTCTTGTGCCGCGCACGACTGAGGGACTTGGGATTACAAAACACGGCACGATAATAGCAAAAGAAGACGGCGAGACCACAAAAAAAGGCGTGTATGCAGGCGGCGACGCTGTCACCGGCTCCGCAACCGTGATAAGCGCCATGGGCGCAGGTAAGAAGGCGGCGAGGGCGATAGATGAGTATCTGAAGGCAAAGTAATAAGTCCATTTCGTGAAAAACGATTTGGGTATTTAATCTGGATAAGTTTAAATTACTTGCACAATTATTTGATTGTTTATGTTGAACAAAGTCAAAGAAACCGCTTCGTGGGAGAGAAATAAAGGACAGTTCTCGGTTATTGAAGTGCCGGCAGTCATAGTGAGTATTGAAACCTTTGTGAATTTACAGAAAGATGCTGAAAAAATATTGGGACACGACGGCGCATCTGTACTTTTATATGAAGCTGGTAAAAAGGCAGGTCTTCGGTGGATCAATCGCTTCAGGAAGGAATGGGATTTAAAGGATGAAAAATTCATTGATTCAATCCAGAACTTCTATGCAGAACTCGGGTGGGGCAAATTCAGCGTGGAAGAAGATAATGGAAAAGAGCTTGTGGTCAGGGTTGGGAACTCATTTACAGCGAGAGGTTATGGTAATTCGGAAACGCCTGTCTGCCACTTCTTAAGGGGTTATAATGCAGGTCTGGCAGAGGTGCTGAAAGGCAAGGGTATAGACGCCGAAGAAGTAAAATGCGCGGCAAAAGGTGACGACTGCTGCGAGTTCGTGATGAAGCGGATGGAATAAATTTTTAGATTTATCACCGGTTTACCAGACAAACGGAACCAAACGATATCGCGTTTTCCGGCAATATTCTTTATAACCCGGCAGTTCCCGCAATAGCACTTCCTCTTCATTTAATATCCTGGATACAAGCAGCGGGATCAGGGGCAGGAAGAAGATCAATGCCCGATAAGAACCAAGAGCAAGCGGAGTGAATATAAACATCATCAATACTCCCAGATACATCGGGTGGCGGACTATTGCATAAGGGCCTGTTGTGATAACCTTCTGCCCCTTCTCAACTTCAATTATCCGGGAAGCATAACTATTTTCCCGAAGAACCAGGAAAACGAAAATATAGCCTGACAAAACGATGGCATTTGCCGCAATAACAAGATATACAGGCACGTTTGACCAGTGATAACGATAGTCAAGCCCGGGTATTATAAAGCCAGAGAAGAAAATAATAATTCCTAATATCTGGATAGTCTTTTGTTTTTCTTCCTTTTCTTTCATTCTCATCCGGCGCTCAAGGAGTTCCGGGTCTTTTTTTAAGAAATAAAAAACCACAAAGAACACTGGAATAAAAAGAACGCCGCAGTATATCCACGCCTGCCAGTAATCCAGTGTACCCGCAGGTAAGAACAACATCAAGCCCATAAAAACGGGCACCAGTATCAATCTGAGAAGAACTTTTTTCTTTAGTTCTGGTAAATTTGTGATCATATTTTTCCCCCTGTAAGCACCCCATCTTCGCAGTCAATTGTCATAGGTTCTCCGGCACCAATGCTTCCATTCAGCCATCGCCCATCTCTTCCTTCAGCTCGTCATAAAACTTCACCAAAAGCTTTGTGGCATTATGCTCTTCATTTAAAACGAATGAGCGCATCTGCTTCCCAATCTTTTTTTCAATAACAATATTATTTTCAAGAAGTGGCTCAAGCACTCTTGCCACGCTGGAATGATATAATCCGGTCCCTTCCGCTATCCCGGAAAGATAATTAAGTTCTCCTTTGTTCTTTATCAGATATTCCAGTACTGTTAGCTGCGCCGTTTTGCCGAATAACTTCTCAAGCGGGCCCATATTAGCTTTCATCCTTCATACAAATTTGTTAAATAATTTTTGAGATGTATATACAATCTATCTGGGTATCAATCCATATAGTTCTATCTATTAATTCATAGGATATGTGTTTAAATTCACCAACATGACGATTAATCGTAATGTTTATGTATTAAGATGATATATCTAACGAT
>JBAQYK010000135.1:0-2664 GCA_049299995.1 Candidatus Methanoperedens sp. | reverse complement strand
GGCAGGACTTCATAGCCGCGTTTTATTTCGATGTCAGGCATTTGCGTTGCTCCTGGTTATTTATCAGACCGTGGTTTTGTGGTTAGATTCACTTATTTCTTATTTATAATATATTATGCTTATTGTTGACCCTTGCTTTTTTGCGGCGCCGGGACAATATTAAATTTATACGAGAATGCCATGACCCGGCGGTTTGCGGGGTTTTCCGGATTGGGGACGCCGCAGTAAATTTCCGCATATCAGAACTGCGGGAATGCACTCAAAATTAAAAATTATCTTTTAAATTTGGCTCCAGGATAATGGAATCCTTTGAGAGCGTAATAACAAAAATTTCTTTCCCGGATTCAATAATCGCCTGCAGCTCCTTTATAATCACAGGAATACCCGTTATTAAAACTGATGCAAATACAATTGCCGGAATAAGCAGAAGCCCAAAAAGAATATCAATAAATATTGTTGGGAATGGAACGTTCAGGAGAATTAACACTCCGAGAAAAGCCAGCGCCAATTTCATTTTTTTGGTTATCATATTAATCATATTTATATATCATTTTAAACTTCTTTTTTCCGGACAATATATGCCCATAAGCAATATATAAAATCTGGCATTAATGTTTTGGGAATCCTTTACAATTACCCGTGTCATTTCCGTATACCTATAAAAAAGATTCCCGCTGGTCAAGAATATAGTTAATAATACAGACGCATGCGGAAGCCAGATATGCCTTTTCGCCAATTGAAACTTTTTTGCCGTACCTCAGAACGAATTCCTCGTCCTTCTTTGGAAGCCCCACCTGGTCACCCAGCACAAACACCGGGTTTTCGCCAAGGTCAATGGTCTTTATGCTTTCACCCGATTCCTCAAGGACAAAGATGTTTTTTTTCTCTTTTACCAAATTCTGAAGGCTGTTTTTTCTGACATGAATGCCGGGATGCGTCCTGCCTGAAAGAACTTTTCGAAGGATGTCTTCCCAGCTGTGTTCATCCGTACGCACATCGCACAGTTCCCCCCCATCAACTAAAAGTTCCAGCGGCGGGGATGGAGGACCTCCAAGGATTGCATGGAATGTGACATCC
Organism: Candidatus Methanoperedens sp.; assembly: GCA_049299995.1. Taxonomy (GTDB): domain Archaea; phylum Halobacteriota; class Methanosarcinia; order Methanosarcinales; family Methanoperedenaceae; genus Methanoperedens. The sequence goes on along the minus strand of JBAQYK010000135.1, from coordinate 1,587 downwards.
CTGCGTATTGCATGTGAGCGAAAAAGCGACATCAGGATACACTGGTAAACAACATCCAGCCTTCCTGCGTCCTTGAGACTATGGAATCTCGGGTCTGTTCTTCCTGTCCTTGAGTATAGAATAAATTCGCGCATATAAATGTGTTCAGATTTCTTCTTCAGGGATAATAGTTGTCAGCTTGACGTGTTTCACGCCTCTTAGCGTCATTATTTTCTCAGTAACAGCCTTGACATCCTTCCCATCTCCTCTCACCATCAATACTTCCATGCACATATCATGATTTATATGCATGTGAATAGAAGAGCGTATTATCCCTGAAAACTCATGTTCTATATCCAGAAGCGAGTTTACGAGTCCCCTCTGGTTGTGGTCGTACACCAGCGAGATTGTGCCCACCCTTTCGCCCTCGACTTCGCCCATCCATGCATAGTAACGGATATAACCTCTTATAGCATCCCTGATTCCTTCAGACCTTGAAGAATAACCTCTTTTGGTTATGATTTCATCGAATTTTTCAAGTAAATTCTCAGGCAGAGATACGCCGATGCGAGCTAAATCCTGTTCCATATTCCTTTCCTCAGACAAATATAATTTAAGAGTTGATAACCCTTTTCATCTTTAAATTGTTATCGCACCCGAAAAAAATAATACATTTTATCTCGCCACAAGCACGGTGCACCTGGCTTTCCTGACCACTGCCTGGGCTACGCTTCCAAGCTCGGGGTTAATCTCGGTTTCCCCCTCGCCGCCCATGACAATTGTATGCGCTTTATATTTCCCTGCCGCATCCAGGATTGCCTGTGCTATTACCTCTGCGCGGGCGCCTGTCTTTGGCATTCGCTGTATGGCTACACCGACAAGAATCTTATGAACTTCAACGCCCATATCAGCACCCATCCCTACCACACGCTGCAGCACTTCTTCACCACGCGCAACGAGTTCCTCGCGTTCCGAATCCTTACGAGCGACAGCTACATAGATAGCTGCCATGCGGATGTTATATGACTTTGTGATTTTCATCGCGGCAATCTCGGCTTTCCGCGCGCACTCAGTGCCGTCTGTAGCCAGAAGAATCTCGTATCTCATATTTTAGCCTCTGTTTTTCCTATTTTCTGCGGAAGCTTGTCCAGTGCAACCATAATGCCAAATATCACAGCCTGCGGTCTTGGCGGGCATCCCGGGATATACACATCCACAGGTATGAATTTATCAACACCGCCGCCGCTTGCATACGTTTCCCCGAAAATTCCCCCGTTGCAGGCGCACGACCCCATGGCTGCTACAAGTTTTGGGGACGGCGTGGCATTATATGTCTTAAGAAGCGCAAGTTCCATGTTCCGCGTAACAGGGCCTGTGACCAGAAGCATGTCTGCATGGCGCGGGGACGCCACTATGTGGATACCGAACCGCTCTATATCATATATGGGATTTGACAATGCATTTACCTCAACTTCGCAGGCATTGCATGAACCCGCATCCACCTCGCGTATGTGCAGAGAGCGCCCGAATATCTTTTTTATCTTATCATTGAGGCGCTGCCCCATGATTTCGACTTCATCCTCGACTGTCATATCTTCCCCCGGATAC
>JBAQYK010000134.1:0-4195 GCA_049299995.1 Candidatus Methanoperedens sp. | reverse complement strand
GGCATATTCCTGCTTGCCGTTTTCTTTGTGTTCCAGTTCGTGTTAAGCCTGTTCGTACCTTTCCAGTCGGGCGCGGATAAAGTCACGCTTGCAGCGGACAGGGCGAGCATAGTTATGGTGGAAAGATTACTCCATGCAGATAAAACCGGAGGATTGAACATAATAGACCAGGGGAAATTGTATTACTTTAATAATACCAGATTAAATTATTCCAACCCGGACAACTACACAAGCGCGCTCCGCGAGATTGGATTGTTCAGCAATGAAAGCGTGTTTGACCTGAATATGTCGGTTGCGTACCTTAATGGCACTCTAATGTATCAGAGCGGTCCTTCGCTTCCTGATAACACGGACGTGGGACAGACAAACCGTCTTGTATTGATAATAAACTCCTCGACCGGCTATAATGAAACCGCTGTAATCTCGGTGAGAGTATGGTAATATTCAATGACAAAGCCCAGCTTCATACCTTAGAGGGAGTGGCAGCAGCCACTATAATGCTTTTAGTTATAGTGTATGCCATAGACGCAACCTCGATGACGCCGTTAACTTCTTCTACTGCGAACCTGCACGTTGAGACCGAGATTGCGCTGCTCGGGCAGGATGTTCTTGGCGCGCTTGACTACGCTGAACCCGGATATAATTCAAAGCTCAAGAACGACATTGCTACATGGAACGGCAAGACGTACATCTGGAATGGAACCGGATACATGGAAATGGGAAATTCTTCATATCCCCAGAACAACCTCACGAATAACATGACGAATATCATGAACTCCAACTCCACCCTGAGGGGTCGGGGAATAGCGCATAATGTGGAGCTTATGTTCATGGACCTTTCGGACAACGAGACTTCATTTTCTTCTGTAGTATCTATGATATACAACGGAAACCCTTCGGACAATGCAGTGATTGTTTCAAGGAAGCTCACGCTGCATGACGGCGATATCAACGCCACAAAATATCCGGGTAATCCGATAGCGGATATTGACCCTGCTACCAACCTGTTTAATATCGTTGAAATCAGGCTTACTTTATGGAGAATGTGATGGAAATAATAGAAAACCGGGAAGCCCAGTTCATGCTGCTTGCAGGCTTTATTATAGGCATTGGCTTGGTGATTATCACAGTGCTTTTTAACAACATCATATTCCAGACCAACATAGCAGGCAGTACAGGCGCAGACCCCCTGAAATACGACATAGCGAATATGATGCAGATTACCAGCGACGAGATGAAGAGCGCTTACAGGAATGTAACTGCGCCAGGGCAAAATGCTACCCTGAAGTTTATCAATTTCACCAACCAGATGCAGAATTTCAACAGCAATCTTTCCAAGATTTATGCGCTCAGGGCTGGAGGGGTGAATATGAGCATAGATGTTAGGAACTGGAACAACTCTCTATACGCCAACTTCACAGACAATGGAACTGCAAATGGCGCAAGCAACTGGGTTGTGATGGAGAATGTTAAAAATTTCACATTAATTCTCAACGTAACAACAACTGGTGTTTATATAAATTTTACCAATGCAACAAAATCTTGGGAACCAGCTCCTTCAGGTTACCCCGCAGGATTCCCTTTTATGGTTGGTAATTATAGTATTAATGAATCCTCTTACCCACAAAATATAACTCCGCCATACACTGCTATCCGATTCAATAAGGGTCTTTTAGCTACGTCTGGAGCAGGCAGGTTCAACATAACAGGCAACACAACCGACGGCAGGAGATTCATCAGAGCCAGGGATTACATGCTGAACGCCACTGTAACTCTTACCACAAAAGAGATTCGTGCCAACATCACGATTCCCATCTCCGTACCATGGTGATTTCATGAAGATGATAAGAAACGAGGACGCAGTCTCAATAACGCTGGGCTTCATTTTAATTTTCTTCATCACGATACTGGTTTTCTCAGCCGTCATCATTTCGTTCTACACACTCTCGCGGCAGTCCCAACAAATAGCAACCACGCAAAGCTTTGACATCCTTGGAAGCGGAATCGCCCTGAAAATATCCTCCACGGACGGGTTAATCAACTTAACACAATACTACGGAGGCACGGTCAATACCCTTGATTACGGTTTCTCAATTCCTGCATCCATGGCAAGCGACGACTACAGCATCAACATAACAAACGGCACAAACAGGGTGATACTACTTGAGTCGGATAACGGAGCAAAGACATGGATTCCTTACAATACCTCGATAATGCTTGAAGAGAAATTATTTTTCAGCGGCATTGAGGATTATAAGTTGACCTATAACGGAACCAGTAACAGGATTGTGATTAAGGAGCAATGAAAACCATAAAACTTCTTTCCTCGGAAGATGCCGTCTCTGAAGTGATGGATTTTGTCACAATACTGGGGATTTTAGTGATTTCCATAGGTATGATAGGCGTGGCTGGCTACCCCATGCTGAAGAATGCCCAGGAGGCAAATTACGTAGAGAATACAAAGCAGAGCTTTGCCGTCCTGGCAGAGAACATAAACAAGGTGATGAGCGGGCATGCGCCTTCCCAGAACGTAGAACTCAAGCTGTATGGAGGCATGCTGAGCGTGATTCCTGCATCCACGAGGACGAGCACGATAAACATTACGTTGAATAAGACCGAACCCGGCGGAAGTACCAGTGAATTGACCTATGATTTCGACCTCGGGGTTATAGAAGCTACATTCGATAACGCCATCGTGGGTTACGAAAACACAGGCGCATGGGTGAATTATACATCGGGAGCTACTTTTATGATAGCAAAACCCGAATTTGTGATAACCAACGACAATGTTTTCATTCCCGTAGTCACCATTGGCGGGACTTCATCAGTCGGAGGCTCGGGTCTTGTGCGCATTGTGGTAGAGGATAAATGGATTGATTTGAATGTCACAACTAACGTGAGTTCCATCAAGATTATTGTGAACAGCAGCTACACCAATGGCTGGCAGAAAAGATTTTTTAACGAAACAAATGGCTGGAGCGTGCAGATGGGAAGCGACCTTATAATGGGGTGGAATTTTAACCCGCCGGTAAACGTATATATCCAGAGAAAATTATTAAATGTGGTAATACAAACATGAAAAACTTTGACAACAGGGCAGATGCGGAGGTTGTGGGTCATGTCATCGTACTTGGCATTACCATCCTCGGAGTGGGCATGATAACCCTGTACGGAATACCTGCCATCTCAAGCCTCCAGGACATGGCAAACCTCAAGAATGCAGAGCAGGCTTTCACAGTCCTTGACTCGAGGGCGAGCAGGGCAGCGCTTGGGGAGGCGCCCCGCCAGATAACCGATTTTGCCCTGGGCGGGGGCTCTATATCTACAATACCAAACTCCTCATCCGACCCGAGCTATATTTTAATCGAGATTAGAAATTCAAGCTTACCAGGCGGCTTGATTTCCAGTGTTTCCATACCAATGGGGAAAATAGTGTATAAGCTTGGTGAAAGGGAGGTTGCCTATGAGGGAGGAGGGGTGTGGAGCAAGTATCCTTCTGCCAGCATCATGCTCTCTCCTCCGGAATTTCACTACAACGGGGAGACTTTGACTTTGCCCGTGGTGAATATCACCGGCAACTCTTCTATGGGAGGAAAAGGCACCGTTGCGCTGAACATTGAAAAGAAAGGAAATCCCTGGCTGATTTATCCCAATACCACCAACAATAACCCGATTCCGGAGAATGCAACGTACGTTAATATCACCATTAACAGCACGTATTATGACGCATGGGCAAGCTATTTCAGGAGCATACCCCTGACAAATATTTATTCTGATCCCATTAAAAAGAATGTAACTGTGAAGCTTCAAAATCCGCCAAAAGCTACTAATCTTTTATACGGGATATTAGCGTCTGAGGAAATAAGTCTGGAAAATTCTGCTAAGATTAATAGTTATAACTCTTCCGGAGGACCTTACAGTCAAACCCAGTCTGGAAACGGGAGCATTCGAGCAAATAATAAGATAAACCTCAAAGACCCTCAGGTAATTGTGAATGGCAGTGCTTTAAGCGGGGGTAATATAATAGGGAGCAGGAGGGCAAATATAACAAAAGACGCATATAGCAGCCCATTTCCTAACGTTATTGTTGGAGGTACAAAATATCCTGCAGTCGATAAAATAAGTGTTCCAATTGCAACAGAGCTTGTGAATACTAAGATTACCGAGACAAAAGCCCTGCTCCCCAACGCTATGG
>JBAQYK010000133.1:0-9498 GCA_049299995.1 Candidatus Methanoperedens sp. | reverse complement strand
GCCTACATCAAGTCCTACCATAAACCACGCTCCGGCACAGGGGTATGCTAAGCATACCCCTTATTTTGATTAAACTTTCGTAAAGTTTACTCATGACCTCTCAAGCACCTCCCGAAATGCTTCAAGCCTTAATTTTATCTGCTCCGGCGTTTTTCCCGGCAGGTCTCCCTGGATGGTCAACATGGGATAATCCAGTTTCTGCCTGAGAATTTCATCCTCAAGCATATGGTGACATGCGAACTGGGTATAATGTATCACCCCATCCACCTTTCGTTTTTCCAGTTCCTTTTTAAGAAATTCTATCCTGAAATCAAGCGGTCTTGCAAAAGTATAATTACAGTAATCCCGCGCAACCTCGCTTATATCAGCGCCGGTATGTCTTACAAATTCATAAGGGAGTTCATCAAATATTATCTGCACATCAAGCGACTGCGCAACATCATGAAAATCATGGTATATGGGGGGAACGCCGATTAACGCTATCCTGTTGTTTATCTCAATATCACTCTCCTCTGCCATGGCAATGTCTCTCTGGAATTTATCAGGGTCTCCCCGCAGGTCGCTAAAAGAAATCAAGAAACGAAAAGCCTCCCCCGATGATATTTTTCCATTAATTCTTTTCTTATCTATTAGCCGCCCTGTCTTTTTAAGTTCCTTAATTTGCTTGAATTTTTCAGGATATTTGATATCCCCGAGAAAGCGGCAAAGGCTATACAATTGTGATTCCATATATTTATGGTCTCCGTCGAAAGGATAAAAGAAAAAGTGAGTGGGAATCCCGCTCATCGCCGCCTTCTGCCCGTCCACAAGGGCATTATGGCAGTCGCCGCCGGCAACAACTATAAGAGAATCAATTCCAATTTCTCTTTTCACAAGCATCTCCTGCCAGATGGCTGTCCACGCGCACAGCTTGTTTTTAGGGTATTTTTTGGAGGCGGGTATGACATTATTGACATCATACGGTTGCCCCCCGCAGGCAAATATTAATTCAGGGGGTACAAGAGCAGTTATTCCGATTTTTGGCACAATCGCATCTAAGTGTTTGGGGGGATTTATCTTTTTTGTATGGACTGACTTCATAACAGCCGAAAGATTTAAAATAGATAAAAGAATAGATTCAAGCGGAGGTGAAAAAATGGTTGGACTCGAAAGCTCAATGGATAATGCACTGGCTGCGAAAAAAGTCAAAGCAAAAGAAGACCCCGCAGAGAAAAAGAGACTGGATGCGTTTAATGCAAAACTGAGAGCCCGCAAGGCACCTCAGCCGAAATAAAGAAATAATTGCATGAACATTTAAACAATTCTTTTAACCTATAGGCATGGGGTTGCACGGATATTCGTCTGAGAAAGTTTCATGGTTCATGTTTTTGTTTGCATGGTGCTTCCTTATGCCTATAGGCAATTTTTTATTGCAATAAAATGATGAAAAATTTCTGATGCCAAGGACTCTAAAAAAGAAGGTGAACTGGCTTTAAGCTTAAATCATATTAAATGACTATTTAGCATTATTGGAGTTTTCGCTACCATGGAACAGAAAAGTTATTCAGATCCGGCGCACAATATGGGCTGTAGATACCGTTTTACCTGCGGGGCGGTAAAGTGCCCTAAAGTAGAGATCACTTCAAACCCCCCATGCTACGTAGATAAATTCAATCGCTATCAGCCCGAAACCCAGACTCCCTGGCACAGCAAAAGCTGGGAAGAAGTCAACAGGATTACATGGAGGGAAGTTTTCAGTCTTCAAGAATCATGGATTTATGCGCTGCTTTTAATTATAATAATAGTTTTTATATTTTTGGTAATGATTCTTATATATGTTTTACTAAAAACTAACCGATATTTTTAATCTCATGCCTTAATTCCCCGAGCGTGGATTTGCGTTCTGCGAATGCATTATGGCGGTGGATGCTCTCCTCGTTTATCTGTTTGATTGTGATGACAGAATCATCGGGCAGCTCTGGGAATTCCATGACTATTTTATGCGCCATGATGCGTACGCAATCTTCCACAAATTTAGGATTCTTATGCGCCCGTTCTACAATTACAGCTTCATCCGACCTTTTCAACAGTTCAAACATCTGCGAACTCATGGAGTTCTCAATGATATTGATAATCTTATCGAGGGATATAAAATTGCTGTCATGAACTTCAATCGAAATAATGCCGCGTCCCCTCTGGTTATGCGTGGGCATGGGTACATTGTTTAAGAATTTCTTAATCACTTTGTTTTCAACACCCAGGGATTTCAATTCATTTTCTGCCTTTTCCCTCATGATTTCCTGGGCGCAGGGACATGCAGTAATCCCAAGCACTTCGGCTCCCACCAGTTTCCTTACAGTCAGGTTTTGGTCCCTCATAGCCTTTGCTTCGGCGAAAATATTCACAACTTCCTGGCATTTTATTTTTGTCTGGGGGGTTTCCCTCTTAAGTACATATTCGCTTCTCATCCTGACTTCGGCGTGTAAAGCATATTCATGCCTGACAATGAGCCGCTTTGCCACTTCGCCGCATAAGTCCTCTATCTCATAAACAGGAGATGCTATCATTTCCTCAAGCACTTCGTCGATAGCCTCAAAATTCCTTGAGAGATTGGCGCCTTTTCGGTCAGAGGGCAGGTCAACAAAAATATCGAATGTGGACAGGAGTACAATAGGACGCTTGTTTTTTCTTGCCACTTCAACGAGTTTCTTAACGTCCGTTACCCCAACGCGGGTTAAAGTTATCGGAATCTCAGGCATGTTCGCCTGGATATCGGGGAGGCGGACGACAGGTAGTTTCATTAGTTATTGTCTCCAGAATACTTATCGCTGTATTTATTACAGGATTAAAGACATATTAATACTCGTTGTTATTAAATTATTGCTATTTGATTTTTGATTCACGGTCGTGAAGATGCTATCAAATTGTTTAAATACTTTCAATCATATTTTCTTTTACAGAGGGATACTATCGAAATAAAATCAAATGACTTTGTCCGGGTACTTGCAACAGTTGGCGGAATGGCTTTTATCATGATTTCGACAGCTTATGGAATATCGTATATCGTGGAGATTGATTCATATCCCCTCCAGCCGTATATTGTCCTGTTTATTTTCGCCATCGGCTTCGTTATAGCTTCTGTGTTCTTTGAAAAAAGGGGCGCAATATTCCCGTGGTCGCTTGTAGGCGGCGCAATCGCGTCGGCATGTATAGCGTTTATAATCACAGCCTCCGTAGGCGGGATAAGATACGTCTGGGGAAAAGGGCTTGGCGGTCTGAGTACGGACACGGTTTTTTATGCCCTTTCGATATCCATTATCCTGAGCATGATTTTATTTAATCTTGCACGGCACAAGCTTTAGTTTATAAGTCACCTGAGTACTCGAAAGAGTGAATAATCAGGACAACATATAATGTTTTTAATATGGGAAAAATCCACGTACTTGACGACGCAACCATAAACAAGATAGCAGCCGGGGAAGTTATAGAACGCCCCTCCTCCGTGGTCAAGGAACTCATCGAGAACTCCATCGATGCCGGAGCATCTGACATCAGGATAGAGGTAACAAAAGCAGGAAAGAAGCTAATACGCGTTATCGACAACGGGTGCGGGATGAGTAAAGAAGATGCTGTTGTATCGTTTTTAAAGCATGCCACAAGCAAAATCAAAAGCATCGACGATATTGAAAACGTAAGGACAATGGGATTCAGGGGCGAGGCATTGTCATCCATTTCAGCAGTAGCAAGAGTCGAAATTATCACTAAAACAAGGGAGGAATTGTCAGGAACAAAGGCGGTGGTTCACGGCGGCAAATTGATGGGTGTTACCGAAGCCGGCGCAGCCGATGGAACGGTCGTAGCTGTCGATGAGCTGTTTTATAATACGCCGGCAAGGAAAAAATATCTGAAATCCGACAGCACAGAGCTTGCGCATATCATTGATGTGGTGACAGGGAATGCGCTCGGGCACAACAATGTATCTTTTACTTTGCTCCACAACGGAAATGAGATTCTTCGCTCCCCATCATCCCAGCTTATGGATGCGATAATCCACATCTATGGGCAGGAAGTCGCAAGAGCGATGCTGCCAGTTTATTTTGAATCCAGCCTTGCAAAGGTAACAGGTTTCGTGTCAAAACCTTCCCTGACAAGGGGCAGCCTGGACTTGCAGTCTTTTTACATCAATGACAGGAACATCAATTCGAGGGCTATCAGCTTTGCATTGAGAGAGGGGTACGGCACGCTCCTGCCGAAAGGACGTTTTCCGGTTGCTGTTTTAAAGATTTACGTTGATACAGGGGAAGTGGATGTCAATGTGCATCCAACCAAGAACCAGGTTCGTTTAAGCCATGAGAGGGAGATTTGCGATGTGGTGGCAGAGGCTGTGAAAACCGCCCTCTCACAAAAAACCCTTATTCCTGATGTGAATTTGCATAAGCAGTCATTGCTTTACGAAAATGCGCCTGCCGTCCCCCTGGTAAGAGAAACCGGCATCGGATTCAAAGTTTCTATGAAAGACACCGAGAGAAGGCTTGTGCGCACTGAAAGAGCGGGGAAGGATGAACAGAAAAGTAAGCTTTTGATGTCTGAAGTTAAGGTTCTGGGGCAGGTGGACAGAGTGTATGTTATCGCTGAAACAGGCGACGGGCTGATGATTATAGACCAGCATGCAGCGCATGAGCGCGTTTTTTATGAACAGGTGCGCGCATCCGGACGCAGCGATTCCCAGGAACTTATAGTCCCGGTTAACCTTGAGCTTGAGCCAAAGGAGAAGGTTCTTATGAAAGAATGTATCCCCCATCTAGAGGAGTTTGGCTTCAGGATATCAGAGTTCGGGCATGATGCTTTTGCGGTCACGGCAGTCCCGGATGTGCTCGGCAGGCTTGAAGACCCTGAGTTGATACACGATATAATAACGGATATTCTTTCCGAGGGGAAAGTAAAGGAGGAAACCGGTATATTTGAGCGGGTGACCAGAAGCATCGCATGCAGGGGCGCGCTAAAAGCCGGGGCTGACTGCTCCTCTTTGCAATTGAAAAACCTTGTTGAACAGCTTTTCAGGACAGAGAATCCATATACATGCCCGCACGGGAGACCTACCATGGTGTCTTTTAACAGGCAGGAACTGGATAAGCTTTTCAAAAGAAGCTGATTTTATCGGAATATCCCACTGCCTGTTGCTGAGAGATTCATTTCAAAACCAGATATTTTGTCAGCTCAAAAATCAAATCCCCGTAAAAAACAGCCATTAAAAACCCCAGAGTTATAGAAATCATAAATGGCAATCCTGGAGTAACCCACACCTCTTCTTTAATTAGCCCTTTTTCAGACAGGACATTAAGCTCTGAAATTATTTTCTCATTAATTTCCATGCCGCCCCTTTTGAAACGGAATTTAACCGCGCCGTTTACCACTTCAAAATTCTCGATTAACTTGATGTGCCTGCTGGCAAGTTCTGAAATTTTAGTTTTATACCCTATGAAAATATACGCTGGTTTGTCGATATGTAATCCCATTTTTGCCAGATTATAAACTGCTAGCGAAATTGGAACAATAATTGTAAGCAGGACAGCGTTGCCAAATATGCCAAAGGCAAAAAGGTCAATCAAAGGCTTATTCAGGGGAAAGTTATATTCAAAAACCAGTAATTTCGGATAAGCAGGAAGGATTATGGATAAAACGATGAGTGATTTTGCATCAGCTCCTCCAAATACCCCGAACTGAAAAAGGATATACACGAACACGAATATGAATCCTGCTGAAACAAATAAACGCGGCAAATATATCGCGCCATAAGTTGAAATATCGTACAGCACAAAAAAGATGCCTCCTGCAAGCATCACCAGCCAGACATTATTGGATACGCGGCGTGTTTTAATGTCAGAATAGCAAGAATAAATTAAAAAAGGTATGCAGAATATTATCTTCAGGATGTCCAGCATATCCTTTACTTGTTTAATATGCTTAATAAATAATGCGATAGCTATTTAGAGAAAAATACCGTTATACGTCATCACGCCGTCGTGGCTTAGCCCGGCAAAGCGGCTGATTCGTAATCAGCAGATCGAGGGTTCAAACCCCTCCGACGGCTTGCATTAATCAAAGCTGTCCAACCCCTTCAATCACCATACATTTCATGCCAGAATATCGGAAAAACCTCGGTCTTGCAGAGCTTGTAAGTTTCGGTGTAGGCGGAACAATCGGCTCAGGCATATTCATAGTTCCCGCCATAGCTGCGGGATTAGCAGGCCCGGGCTCCTTACTTGCATGGTTAATCGTGGCAGTTTCGGCGAGCTGCGTCATGTTATCTCTTGCATGGGCATCATCAAAATATCCGTCCACAGGGGCATTTTATTCCATATTTTCAAAAGTATTCAGCAAAAGACTATCAACAACCGTGGTTTTGTTTTATGTGATTGCTTCCGTTTTCGGGGTTGCTACCATCGCAGCAGGAATAGGGCAGTACATATCGTTTTTTGGCTATACCGATGTCCTCTGGCTGGAGATTGCTATTGTTGTCATGTTCGGTACAATAAACATTATAGGCGTGAGACCGTCAGGTAAGGTTGAAATCCTTCTTACCATATTGAAAACCCTCCCCCTGATTGTTTTATCTATTATTCTGGTACCGTATATACAGAAGGATAATTTCATCCCCTTTTTTACAGCAAGTAAAACCGATTTTTTAAAAGCAGTGATTATTGTGTACTGGCCCTTCACAGGTTTTGAGATAAGCGCCATACCTGCGGATGAGACAAAAAATAAAAAAGATGTATTTACCTCGCTGGTGATTGTGATACTGATTACCACAATCGTGTATCTATTCCTGAACATCGCCCTGATAGGCAGCGTGGGCAGCCAGTTGCTGGCTTCATCACCAGCCCCTTTAGCTCTCGCAGCGTCCCAGGTTATTCATAATTCAGGAAAGGCGATGGCTGTGATAGGAATAATAGCCATGCTGTCTGCGCTTAACGCTTATCTTCTTGCAGCATCGAGGGTGTTGCAGAATGTATCTTTCGAAAACATGCTGCCGCTGCTCCCCGATATCAGCAAACGCGGAACGCCGTATGCCGCCATAATAATCAGCACCATTGCCGGCGCTTCGCTCCTCTTATTCAGCAATCAATTCCAGTATCTGGCTACAATTTCCGTGATTGCCACATTGCTGCCCTACATATTTTTATGCGCATGCGCAATCAAGCTGTTTGACAGCCTCAAAATCCGTATTGTTGCCGGAATAGGACTTGTGTCCACACTGGCTATCCTCTTAACCTCGTTTTTATAGCCTTTATCCCTCTTTTACCCAACTTTCACTCTTTTGGCTTCTTATATCCCGCTTATCCCGTACGACTCCAGGATAACCTCTCCGTTCAGATGCCCGGTATGATAGGTCTTGCCCGTCTCAAGGTCGTTCACCGTAATCTCAGCAGGCGCAAACACATTGGCGTCTATCTTGAAGAAATCATAACCCGCATCCTTGAAGGTCTTGTAGAACGGCTTGCCGTAATCCTTTGACGTGCTTGAAGGCACCATCTTGAATTTCTCCTCATCAAATCCCCTGATAGTGAGGAACACGGAACCGTAGTATATCACGCTGTCGTTGGTGCTGCCCATGGCTTTCAGGTCATCCTTGACAACAGGCGCAATCGGGGCGCTCCCTGTACCGCTGACGACTTTGGTGGTATCGTATCCCAGTTCATTCAACTTGAATATCGCAGTTTCAACAACCCGTCCTGAAACCTGCACCGAGCCGACAATACTGGCGGTTGGCGCCACTAACGCTATCACATTTTCAGGTTCCACATGGCATGCCTCGGCAATGGTTCCAATTACCTTTTCATCAGGGAGCTGGTTTGATTCAAGGGCAATAACAGCATGTTCGTAATCATCTTCATATTTTATGCGCTCGTATGTTTTTTTGGGCTTGAGCGCAAGCGCTCTCGCAGGACCTGAGCCCATCGCAAAGTACTTGTCCACGCTTATCCTCCACCCGGCTTTCTGGGCGCCGAGGCATGACATCGCGGGATGGTCTGTGGTAATATCTACAAATGCAAGCGGGATTTCATTCACTTTGTGTACGGATATCGAAGCTGCGCCAAACCCGCCCATGCAAATTTCAGTAAATAAAAGACCTGCTTCATACCCGCCGTCAACGTTTACCCCGCAGTCTATTATCTTTCCGCCATTTTTAAGTTCAAAAACTTTTATTTTTAACTCTTCCGACCAGTCCATCATGTCTTCCGCAATTTCCATTGCTTTTTCATTAAGGCTTAACAAATAATTCACCACCGAAGTAGGTGATAGTAGGTAAAACAGGCTTATAAGGTTTTTGAATTAAGCCAGCTTAATTTTAGAATGGACATGAGAATATTATAGACATGGCTTTGAATGCGATAAAAAGAAAAAGATTAGTCACGGGTCGTATCTTTAAACCCTAACACTGGTGATTTTTTGCCAGCCCGCCTTTTAGCTATTTCGATGGCGGTTTTCTCCATCATTTCTGTGGTTATGACGGGGATATTTTCTGGTATTTCCGGTTTTTGTTTTCTGGTTTTCATATTTTGGTACTTGAATGTTCTATGAACAAATAATATTATTACTCCTGCAATCCAACATACCATTGGTGAAACTAAATGCCATTCGTAAAAATAATCGATACAGTTGGTTCGTCCCCTGAAAGCTGGGAACAGGCAGCAAAGAACGCAATTGAGGAAGCCTCAGAGCTTCCAATTTTCAAACGAAAAGGCACGATTACAAAAGCCACAATCAAGGGTTTTGATGTGGAAATAAAGGACAACAAGATTTCTGCTTATCTTTGCAGGGTGGAGATGTTCCTGAGCGGCAGCGAGTAACATGGCTGAAATAAGCGAGGATGAACTTGAGGCAATGCTTGAGCGCCGTCCCTCCGTGCGCGAGGCAAAAGTAGCAGACCATGAACTGATGGTCAAGGCGCTGGAGCATCCAGTCAGGCGAAAGATGATTAAAGCCATAGGAGTGTTCGGGAAAACGAAGGGGGAACTGCAAAAAGAAGCTGGCGTGAACGATGCGATATTCGAGTTCCAGACAGATTTCCTGATGAAAGGGAATTACCTTAAAATCGAGGGAGATACATACAGGCTCACGGACAGGGGGCTTGTGCTGTTATCGAATATTCCAAAATAGTTCGAGTATAAATTTAGCAAGCGCTTCGCTTTTATCAACCGAAGTCATCATTGTATCGCATCTCACAGCTCTGACAGGGAAGTCATTTTCATCCACGGTATCCATTTCATCAATCACCATGACATCAAGGATATCATGATAACACTCTGCAACGCCCGGCGACGAAACCGCAAATCTGCAGGCTGACATAAGCTTCCCGGCAGGACCGCTCACAGGCGCATTTCCAATAATAGGGCTTACTGCAATTACTTTTTTCCGGGCTAATATTTCCCGCATTCCTTTTAAGGCAAGTATAGGTCCTATGCTTGTTATGGGGTTGCTCGGCCCGATTATCACATTATCCTCTGACTCCAGAGC
>JBAQYK010000132.1:0-1973 GCA_049299995.1 Candidatus Methanoperedens sp. | reverse complement strand
TTTTATAGCTCAGGATTCACTCCTTAGCTGGTTAATTGGCAAGGTTTAGGAGTACGACCTCGATTAGTGGCGCTTGTTAAGTTTTGACCATCAAGGCGCAAGTATCATAACACATCCTTATATCTTTATGAACCATAGCGCAGGGTATGGCAAGCTACCAGATGATGGTGAAGGATGTCATAAAAAAAGCCGATATCCTTCTTGAGGTAATCGATGCGCGGTTTCCGGATGAGACCCGGAACAGCGAGGTTGAGCGTGACATAGCGCGTTCAAAGAAGCCGTTCATAATAGTCCTTAACAAATGCGATCTTGTATCAAAGGAAATCCTTGAGAAAACCAAATACCGCATGTCAAAAATTGCTCCCACGGTCTTTATGTCAAGTAAGACCAGGTTCGGGACAACGATGTTAAGACACAAGATTCTTGAAACCGCAGGCATAAAAGGGCGTGACATACTGGTGGGTTCACTTGGCTATCCCAACACAGGCAAATCATCGGTGATAAATGGCGTGGCAGGGAGACACAAAGCCGGCACTTCATCAATATCAGGTTACACAAAAGGAGTGCAGCTTGTGAATGCGGGTTCGCGCATTTTGTTCCTGGATACGCCGGGAGTAATTCCATTTGGCGAGGACGACGAGTATATACAGGGCATTCTTTCGGTGAAGGATGCAACACACATTAAGGACCCGGTCGGTGTTGCCATGAAGATAATAGAGAGATTTTGCGCTGAGAACAAGACTGCCCTGGAATCTTTCTATCATGTTACAATAGAGGGACAGGATTCTTATGATGCGCTTCTGCTCATTGGCAGGGAGAGCAACTGCCTGAAGAAGAAAGGCGAGGTGGATGATACGAGGGCGGCTGTGAGGATTATCAATGACTGGCAAAAAGGGCTGCTTATGATTTAGGCGGGAAAATGAGTGGTATGGCTATATGCCTGCTCGCCGCGCCTGTGTTTGCGGATGTGGCGGGTGCGGGCGCACTGTTGGGAGAAACCACCTGACATAGGAAAAATATATTGCTAAAGAAGAGCAAGAAACGAATATATGAGTACTGTTTTGCATAAGCTTTCAAAAGAAAAGGGGATTAAAGAAGATAAACTTGTTAACGAAGGTATAAGGGCGTATATAAAGTCAGAACTGGGAAAAATAGAGGCGCATCTGCATGTCCTGTATCACAAATATGGAATAAATTCCATCAAGGAACTGGAGCGGGCTATAGAGAAGGGAACGGTGGTCGAATCGGACGTGTTTGAAGACATGACCAGGATAGACTATCTGGAAGCTGAGAAAGCCAAACTAAAAAAACTTATAAAAACTGTATAGATGATAGACTCTCTTCTCGCGAAGCTGGCTGGTATTGCTGAAATTGAGTATGCGGACGTTGTTATAGGATGCGAAATTATCGAAGGAAAATTGAGAATATATATTGTAGATGAATCTTTTCTTGATGTGTGGTTTTCAAGGCAGTTTGAGGGTAGATATGCATACCACTGGGAAAGAAGACATGTGGATGAAAGAATCTATAGATGGGATAATGCAAAGCATGAAGTATGGAGTGGCGTCAAAACGTTCCCTCATCATTTTCACGAAGCTTTTGATAATATTGTGAGTGAAAGTTCACTGCCTTCTGCGCCGGATAAGGCATTGAGATATGTTATGAATTATATCAGGGAGTTGTTGTATAAAGAAAAATAGAAAGTTAACAAAACGGGTGGAATAATTGGGGCGCTCGCTGCGCCTGTGCTTGCAGGCATGGCTGATGCGGATGCGCATTCGATAAACAAATAGCAACTTTTGTTATGCAGCTTTTGAATGGATTTCCTTGACTCTTCCAACCCTGCCGTCTTCTAATTGAACTTTTATTCCATGTGGATGAAATGAGGAATTGGTCAAAATTCTCTTTACAATACCCCGGGTTATTTTCCCGCTCTTCTGGTCTTGCTTTAAAACAATCCCTACACTTGCTCC
>JBAQYK010000131.1:0-4969 GCA_049299995.1 Candidatus Methanoperedens sp. | reverse complement strand
GCGTTATCTATGGCATTTTCGAAGCCCGACAATTTTTTTATCAATGCTACTTCCTGTTCCTCAAGGAGTACATTTGGGTCAAAAGTCTCAAAAGCAATCCCCTCGTCCCTCGCCTTCCTTATAATACTGCATGCCCTGGCATGGGCATACTGTATAAAAGGCGCGCCCTGTTTCTCAAAATCTACCGCATCAGCCCAGTTAAACGTGGTGGCTTTTTCCGGGGATACCCTGACGATATCGTACCTCACCGCGCCTATGCTCACAAAAGCCGCTACCTTCTTTTTAAAATCCTCATCTGTATCCGGACGCTTTTTTCTTACTTCTTCCAGAGCCGCTTTTTCAACCTCATCCAGCAATTCGTCCGCCGAGATGAAAACACCGCGTCTTGTGCTCATAGAACCTTCAGGCAGAGACACGAACTCAAAAATCACGATTTCGGGTTCCTTTAAATTAAGAATCCCAAGCATCGCTTTCAGTTGTGATGAAATGAGCTTGTGGTCAGCGCCCAGAACATCAATCATCCTGTCGCACTGCCCGGCTTTCCATTCATGATATGCAAGGTCGCGGGTAGTGTAAAGAGATGTTCCGTCAGAGCGCTGGATTACCAGGGATTTCTGGATTCCCATATCATTTAAATCGACCATTAACGCATCGTCCTTTATTCCGGCGCGGTCAAGTTTCCTGATATTATCCATCATCCTGTTAACGGAGCCTGAGCGCACGAACTGTGATTCCCAGATGAATTTATCATGATGAATATTCATCCGCACGAGTGATTCTTTTATCCCGTCCATGCAGGTATCGATTGCGTCTTTGAATTTTTTGTTTATCTGCGGGTCGCCGGTTTCATATTCTTTCATGATACCGTCCACTTCGGGAGAGTGCTCTTTTTCATCCACGAGAGACTTGTTTGCGTTTATGTAAACCTCGGCAATCGCATGGTCTTTCTTTTTATTCTTATCGAACTTGAAGTTGGAAAGTCCCCATACAACGACTGCAATCTGCCGTCCCATATCGTTTATATAATACTGCGTCTCTACCTCATAGCCTGCGCGCTTCAATATCCGCGCAAGCGTATCGCCGATTACCGAGTTCCTGATATGACCGATATGCAAAGGACCGTCAGGGTTTGCGGATGTGTGTTCGAGGATTACTTTTCCCCTGTAATTCAGGTTTCCGAAGTTCTCCCTGTCGAGTAAAACACGCAGGGTAGTCTCATTCAGGAAGATGCGGCTGACAAAAAAATTGATATACGGTCCTGCCGTTTCCGCCCTGTCTATATAGGAGTCTGGTGGTATCTTGATGTTGTTGTATATATTTTCACATATCTCTTTAGGGCTTCGCCTGTATTTTGGAGCCAGCTTAAACGCGACAGAAGACGATATGTCCGCATGAGGGCTTTCATTTAACGCCATGTCGTCGGCTTCAAATCCTGCGCTGGCTACTGCATTTGATAATATTGATGTAACTTCGTCTTTGAATTTCAGGAACATAAAACGAGGGTAACACACCAGCTTAGTACATAATTTTTTCTTAAACTCGCCGGCGTGCTGCGGGAAGGTTCATTTTGGTTTAGGCGGCCAATTTTTCTCCATCCAGCCGGGAATACGTCCTGAGTCAGGAGGACCGATCATAATCCGCAACCCAGTAACATCTTCCACGTCTCCCTGCAATCGCGCCGCAAGACCCGGTAATATCAGGGTGTTATGAGAGGTCTTCTCCTTGAATTCAAAACCGGCTTTCTGGAATGTATCTTTTATCTTGGCAGCCGTGAGCTGCCCGCCTGCAACCGCAGCTTCAACCCCGATACCGTCTGAATCCACCGCGGCAAGATAGCAATTTATCTTGTTGGATGAAAGATCGCTCTCCACGGTATAATATGTGAGAGCGAAATTGGTCGTGACTATTACAGGCGAATCCTTTGTGGGCGACCCGACTTCGTTCACGCCCGGAGCAACTTTCACTGGGGTTCGCGGGTCTGTGTAAATCGTATCACGCAAATGCACTTCGGGCAGCATTGCATACGGTTCAAGGCTGTGGAGAATCATGATGTCCCCGTACCTGACCGTGAAAACCGAAGCAAGCACCGTTTCCCAGTAAGAGGCGGTCACTGCGTCTTTATAAACCATCCATGCGTTTAAGGGAACCGACATAATCGGATAGGCGATCTCCTTTTGTCCTTCTTTTATCCCTGCGCGGCGAAGCTTTATGAATCTCTCAAAACTCTCTTTAAGCTGCTTTCCCTGCGGGTATGTGCCCGGGTCAAGCACAAGGTCTTTTATTCCCATTTCCCCGAATGTCAGAGCAAGGGATTTGAGTTTATCAAGGTCTGGAGAGAACAGCACCACCGGAACTTTATAATTCAGGGCAAGTTCTGACACTTCTCCCCAGTTTTTCTCTGTCGCGGCATATATCAGGGGGTTTTTGTCCTTGACCGTTTCAAGTCCAGCTTTCAACACTGCGGGGTCAAATGAACAGAGTATGAGTGGAAGTTTTGTTATTTCGCTAACCTTCCTTACCGCACCTGCAAACTTTATGGCATCGCCGGAAAGACACCTTACAGCGACCATATCGACTTTTAAGAATTTTCCCACATAGAATTTCCGGAAATTGGTAATCTTATTTACTCTCTCCACAAGTTCTTGTTCGGGCATAGTGTCCCATACGTCGTATGCGAATGCAGTCGGGTCAAAAAAAGTCAACTGGTGGCGGTAGAGAACGTCATCTCCCCCTATCTTCCTTGCGTGTTCACCTGCGCCGATTGTTATTTCACGAATCTCGGGTGCAAGAAGAGAGAGCAATTCAACGTATTTTTTCTTGTATTCATTTTTGAGTATTGGAGGACAATCATCAAGTTTCTTTGACCTGTCGATAAGATGGGCTGCAAATGCCATGCAAGTCGCATCACCGCATTCCGCGCAGTTTATCTGGGGCAGGTACTTGTAGACCTGAAGCGGGCTGTTAAGTTTCATTATATCACCGCCGATACCCAGTTATCGATGTTTGCAGGGGCAGTTTCCTTTGAACCGTACAATGTCTGGGTAATCTCTTTTAACACCTGCACAGCCGTTGGGTGCATCATCATGAAAAGGTCGTTCCCTGCCAGCGATAATGTCAATCCTGTGACGATTTCCCATATTGGTCCCCTGTACTCGCGGGGTCCCCAGTCGGAGTCCTCCTTCAGGGGCGAAGAAGTCATCCATGCCTCGCGCGCGCCCCATGCATTCGTAGTGCCGCTTGACATGGGGAAATTGAGTTCCGTATCGCCGGATAGACCAGCCAGCCTTATTCTTTCCATATTCGTGTAAGCATAATCAAGCCCGTATCCAAGAGCCGCAGTGGTAGGGTCCATCAGGATATTCTCGCGGGCAACGCCGCATTGCTTCATGAGCTTGCGGTTGAGCTCTTTTTGCGCATTAATCTCAAGCTGGGTCCATGATAATACAACGTGATTATATTTTTTGGCAGCTTCCGCAATCCGAGCGTAATCAAGGTTAAGGCTCGCGGATGCAAGAAGGCACCGTTCGCCCTCTGCGACTTCGGCTGCTTTTTCAAGTACAGCAGGGTCTTTTTCAGGATTCCCTGAGCCTCCTATTACTATCGGGACGTCCACAGCCTGGAGAACCTCTTCTACTGTTTTTGCAGCCTGCGCAGGCGAGGTGTCCTTGATGTTGGGGTCAGTGCTTATGAGATGGATGGTGACCATATCAGCCCCGAAGTCGCGCACGACCTTCTTTGCCCATTCAGCAGGGCTGTTTATGACGTCCTCGTAGTTGGATTTTACCGCTTTTGCCATGTTTATGGGCATATCGAAAACGTCCATGGTTATGTGATTCCGGTGAGGCATTGGCGCATCGAAGTAATAAGGAAGCGCATTCTCTCCGCCCAGGGTCACCGTGCTCTTGCGCGTGCCTCCGTCCGAGGAAGTAGCGCCCAAGATGACTTGCTGTATGGGCGTTTTCCATTCCTCTACTTTACCTACATTGAATTTGGATTCGATTAATTTTGTAAGCCTTTTCGGAGCCGCTGCCTGCCCGCCAAGCACCTGGTCAACAGGATAACCTAAAATTCTGGAAATATTCATCAAATGCAGGGCAATCTGGGTGGTTTCGTGCCCCAGCGCATAAGCCATTTGCGGGTTCATGCCCAGTTGTCCCAGGTCAATCTCCACATCGCCTTCTATCTTCACTCCTTCAAGCGCCTGGATTTCGCCGCCGAGCAGGCTTCCCAGTTCAGAGAGTTTTATCTTTTTTGCCATTATTACATCCCATTTAGCATTATTAATCATCCCAGATAGGACTGGCTACATATATATTTTTATATTCAGGATTTTCAAATGGAAAAGCCTGTCTGGTTTTTACGCCGAGGGGGAGATTTGAACTCCCGCTGTGCGTAGCACAACCGGTTTTCAAGACCGGCGCCTTAGGCCGCTGGGCTACCTCGGCATGTTTTTCCGAAATGGTTTGCATTGCTTATTAAATATTGCCTGCATCGAAACATTTAAACTCAAATAATAAATATTGACTACAACCGCATAAACATTAAACGAGGTTAAAAAATGACAAAATTGCTGATGGTCTTATCAAAAGACCCGTATACCACAGAAACACCCGACATTGTGCTCGATATCGGGCTAAATGCAAAAGAAAAAGGGAACGATGTCTCATTATATCTTATCGAAGACGGCGTGACCGCTGCAAGGAAATCCGAGTTCGGGAACAAACTCGCAGCCGCGCAGAAAAAAGGCATAAAATTATATGCAGACGATAAAGCCGTGCTTTCGCGCGCGCTGGCTAATAAACTGGTAGGCGGAGTAGAGATTAAGGAAATAGGAACCCTCCTTGAATTCATTATGGGTTACGACAGGGTCGTATGGTTTTAGGTGATAACATGACAAAACAGCTTACAATAGTTTCGATAAACGGTCCTTACAGGGACGAGGCGGTGTTCACGATGATGAGGCTTGCAC
>JBAQYK010000130.1:0-2775 GCA_049299995.1 Candidatus Methanoperedens sp. | reverse complement strand
ACATAGCTCCATGGATTCTCAACGCTTGCCCTGACGCCTGCCCTTGCCGCTAGATTTATCACTGCCTCAGGATTGTGATCTTTGAAAATCTGGCGAATAGGTTCAATCTCTGTTATGTCCATCCTGTTAAAAGAAAAATTTTGAAATTTATTTAGCTCACTCAATCTCCAGTCTTTTATTTTTGGGTCGTAGTAAGTATTCAGGTTATCTATCCCGCATACTTCCTCACCTTTCTCCAAAAGCAGGCTGCATGTTTTCCATCCTATGAAGCCCGCACATCCTGTAACTAAAATAATATTAAAGCCTCCAGTAGTTAAATCCTTTTTTAAAAACATCTTCCTTATTGTAAATTCCCTTCACATCAATTAAAACGCATGGGTTGCTGCACAAACTTTTCAGATATTTTAGATCAAGAGTAACAAAATCCCTGTGCTTGACTGCCACGACTATGCCGTCAAAAGGTTTTAGGTTCTCAAAATCCTCGGAAAGTTCTATTCCATACTCTTTCAAAACATCTTCTTTTATAGCATACGGGTCATGAACAATGGTATTTACATTATAGTCTTTTAGTTCATTTATGATATCTATAACCCTTGAATTTCTTATATCTCTCACATTTTCCTTGAACGTTATCCCAAGAACAAGCACCCTGCACTTATTCACGGTCTTGCCTACCTTTATCAACTGCTTTACCGTCTGTTCAGCAACATACTTCCCCATGTTATCATTGATTTTCCTTCCTGCGAGTATTACCT
Source organism: Candidatus Methanoperedens sp. (assembly GCA_049299995.1). Lineage (GTDB taxonomy): Archaea > Halobacteriota > Methanosarcinia > Methanosarcinales > Methanoperedenaceae > Methanoperedens. Next base: position 2,020 of record JBAQYK010000130.1, on the reverse strand, counting down.
CTGGATGATAGCCCATTTCCTGTGCTTTGAAAGTAAGGTAGTAAGGATCTACACCAATGCAGTGTCCTCCAACAAGACCAGGTTCAAATCCTAAAAAGTTCCACTTGGTTGAGGCAGCTTTTAGCACCTCTTTTGTATCTAAATTCTGCATATGGAAAATAACTGATAGTTCGTTCATCAAAGCAATGTTCAGATCCCTCTGGATATTTTCTATGACCTTTGCAGCCTCAGCCGTTTTTATATCAGGAGCCTTATAAACCCCTGCCTTTACAACAGCTCCGTAAACCTGAGCTAATAAATCAGACGTCTTGTTATCACAGCCGGCTACTATCTTGACTACCTTTGAGAGTGAGTGCTCTCTGTCACCCGGGTTAATTCTTTCAGGCGAATAGCCAGCTTTAAAATCGGGACCATATTTCATACCAGAGCGCTGCTCAAGAATCGGAACGCAAAAGTCCTCTGTTACCCCAGGGTATACTGTTGATTCATACACTACTGTGGTCCCTCGTGACATATTCTCTCCGACAATCCTTGAGGCAGATTCCAATGGTTTGAGGTCCGGTGCTTTATGGTTCGTGATAGGCGTGGGAACGGATATAATGATTATAGATGCTTCTTTCAGTAATGCTGGGTTTGAGGTGAAATCAATCACTGATTTTTGCAATTCTTCAGAAGATGTTTCTTCATTTACATCGATACAGTTTTTTAACGCATCTATCCTATTTTCATTAATATCAAAACCTATAACTCTTTTAAAAACTTTTCCAAATTCTATAGCAAGAGGTAGCCCCACATATCCAAGTCCTACTACTGCTAATGCTTTTTTACCTTCAATTAGATCCTCAATCATCCAATTAGTCTCCGTGTCTTAATTTTTTTATCTCCCACAGCGCATTTCGTTGAAGAGTTCCTATTTTAACTTATCATTGCAATAGCGCGACAGATTGCAGTATTGAGTTGTATGCAATTGAGAAAGCTCAATCACAATTTTCATCAAGCATATTCCTTGCGATATTCAAATAGCGTTTGCCGGGTCAGTTGAGTCATTTACCTTTTTCTCGTCAATCGGTAGTTTCTTTATCAACCCGGATCTTTCAAGTTCGTCAATTTTCCAGTTTATCTTTATGCATCAAAAATTTTTCCTTGGCTCAGAATTCAATAGCAGATAAATCCCCTATATTAAGAGAATTATGTTTTCCAATCAGTTTCGCCTCATCTCCAACTATAGAATATTGAAGATTTACTTTTGAAATATGTGAGCATGACCCAATGACACTATCTGAAATAATAGAATTCTCGATATACGAATCATTAGCTATAGAGACATGCGGTCCAATTATCGAATTTATGATTGAAACATTATCTCCAATAGCAACAGGTTGAATAATCACCGAATCCTTTTTTTGGTGCACATTATTCACATTCTTTCTCTCATCCAGCAGTATGCGGTTCACTTCGAGCAATGACTCAGTGCGCCCGCAATCATACCTGACTGATACAGGAACAGTTTTGAAACAACAGCCACTATTCACCATTTCCGCCAATGCATCGGTGAGCTGGTATTCGCCATGTGTACGCTTTTTAGTATTGATGATCTTTTCGAGTATCGACATCATAATCAGGGTATCATTAATGAAATATACACCCGCTATTCCTAGATTCGATACTGAATTTGTGGGTTTTTCCACCAGAGTTTTTATGTTTTCCCCTTCAAGTTCAACAATTCCGTATTTTTTAGGGTCATCCACCTCAATTATCCCAATCGATCCGGAACAATTGCCGTTATTAATATGATTTTCATAAAACTCAAAATATTTGGCTTTGAAAATATTATCCCCCAATGCTATCATCATATTCGAATCGCCTATCGCATCCCTGGCTACAAAAATGGAATGCCCAAGTCCGAGCTGCTCTTCCTGTTCAACATACCTGATATTGAAAATACCCGAATAATTCTTATCCACATACGATATGATTTGCTCTTTTTTATATCCTACTATTAATATTATTTCTTCAGGAT
>JBAQYK010000129.1:0-4107 GCA_049299995.1 Candidatus Methanoperedens sp. | reverse complement strand
ATTGTTACCATGGTCAATCGCAGGTAATATCATTACATTAAATAATAAATAAGTATTTATTGTGATGATATTACTTTTGGCCATAACTGGAATATAGGACTGTGCCTCAAAAAGTTTTCTGAAATATTTCCAGATATATCTGTTCAAACCCAGACTAATAAAGTTGAATTAATAAAATTATGGTTAAAAGCACACGTTGACCAATATTTCACCAGCATAAAAAAATATGATTCAAATGAATGGAATAAAACTATGATATGGATACCAGTTCATGACATAGTCGATATAACCCCTGAACTTCAATATTTATTAAATATTCCAATAGTTCGCAGATGTAATGCCATTAAACAATTATCTACTGCATACACAATCTTCCCAGGTGCTAAACATACAAGAGATGAACATCAGCTTGGCACTTTATTCATAATACGGAAGTTTTGTGAACATCTGATCAATCAAGAAGAAATCTCAAAAAATGATAAGATAACTTTAGAAGTTGCCGCATTGATTCATGATATTGCGCATCCACCGCTTGGTCATTCTTTAGATAGCATTAAAGAAATTCTGATTCCATCACACATTTTTTCATATGATAGGAAAATCGATAAAACTTTGCTGGAAATCTACTTAACAAACGAAAAATACCAATTAAAACAAGCTATTGATTCTATCAAGGCAATAAATTTTGATTTGTTGAAATCAATATTCTTTCGCACAGACGGTTATCCCCCTGCATATGGTGATTTACTGGATTCGGAAATCGATGCAGATAGGATGGACTATATATTAAGGGATGGCATACACACAGGAAAAACGAAAACAGTTAAATTAGATAATATTATAAGACATTCTCATTTTTGTGAACTTAAAAGTGAAAACAAAAAAAGAATATCGTTGGCATTTGATGAAGAAATAGAAGCAGATCTTCTCGATTTTTTGAATGACAGAAAAAATATGTATGAGCAAATTTATGAGAAGGATGAAAAGCTCGTATTAGACGAAGTAATAGTTCATGGTATTTTCTGTACATTTAAACTTCATTACGGACAAACGAATAACGAAATAACTGAAAAATTCTTACTATTGACAGATTGTGAACTTAACGGGTTTTTACAATTATTTTGTCCCGGTACGATATATAGTCAAATTAACTCGCAATTAAATGGCAAGCCTCTATATTCATTGATTAATAAATATAACTTACAAGATCGAATTAATCCTGAGTTTTCACGAGCACTAAAAATAGCAGTCACATATTATTCAAAAATTGGTGGTTTTTTGCACAAAGTTAATGAGGAAATAGAATTTTCAAAATATTGCGGTATAGAGTACAACGATCCCAGCTTAGAAATTCCTCCAGTTTTGTTTTCATTGCCCCACTATATACCTTCTGGTGATGAAATGATCGAAAATTATGATCGTGAGGGAACGAGAAAAAGAGGTCTTAAGGATTTAGTGCTTAAAAAATCGGATGGAAGCTGTGGTTATTTTAAGGATTTATCAAAAATTAAAAAAGAAAAAGATCCATCTTTAAATAAATTTTTATTAATCGGGAAGAAAGAATCCATTCAAGCAAATTCTATTGCCCAAAAATTTGAGGAATTTATGATCTCAAAATATGGTTAACATGATGCATAAACAGAAGCTTTTAAATCCAGATTTTAATATGCCGATAACCAATTGTAGAATCCTGATATTTTTTCGCAGATTTTTTAGTTTTGTGGGATTTGTTCTGGATTCCTATCGCTTTTTGATAGCATGAAACGCCTATCGTTGCAGTGAAGCTCCCAATCGCAGCAGAGCTGCGGGGTATAACGATTAAATAAATCTGCGTTCATCTGCGGTTCGTGATTTCGATACGCACAGGCTGCATCGGTTTCTATCGGCGCGCCGGACAGTTGAAAAATATTTCGCCAAGAGTTCGTACCAGTTCGTATCGCGTGCGCAGTTTATATCCCCCTCTGCTTTGCGCTCTTTGTGTCCTTTGCGGTGGATATTCTTACCCGGCAGGTTACATAGAATTTTTATCGAGCGCCGCAACAGTTAAAAACTAATGCAAATATGTAAATTCTTACATTCAAAATTGTAACAAGGCGAAGATTACAGGATTTGTAAGCAAAAATATAAACCATAATAACAATTATGTTTACTGGAGAAATTATGACGGTCTCTCTAAAAACCATATATTCCGAAATAAAATTGCTGAGACAGGAAATGAAAACGCTCAGGAGCGCCCTGATTCCTGAAGAGAAGATTTCCAGCATGGAATTGGAAGAATTGCATCAAATAGAAGCCCGAATGAAAAAGGGAGAGAAAATAAGGCTTCAGGATGCCATTGAGGAATTGAATGTTTGAAGTTTTCCTGAGCAATGCCGCTTTAAAATCACTGAAAAAACTTGATGCCCGAACAGTACAAAAATCTAAAAAGGCTCTTGTTTCCCTTAAATCATCCCCGATTCCGATAAATGAGTATGATATAAAAAAGATAGAAGGCGCTGAGGACACCTATAGACTGAGAATCGGAAAGTATAGGATTGTTTATAAAATAGACTGGGACAGGAAGGAAATATATGTACTCAAAATTGATATAAGAGACGAGAAGACTTACAGGTTATAATGTAACTTTCTTTCAAAACTTTCCCGCCCCCTCATACCCCTCGTTTGATAAACCTTTTCAAAGGTTTTCATCCCTGCAAATCTGCATTTAATCTGCGGTTCCTTATCGTTCACAAAACCACCGCTTCATCATTCCTCGAAAACCACGGAAGCGCCGCCAGCGCGCCGATGATGCCTTTGCCGTCGATGCAGAGCTCAACGCCGTTATCCTCTGCCGTTTTAACAGTAAGTTCTTTCGTAATCATCCCGCTCCTGCAAAGCCTGCTGTACTCCATGAGCGCCGAGGCGTCAAAATCGGATAAAGCTACCATGCCCGTCTCATCAGACACGCTGTATTTAAGAAGCCCTTTCCTTATTTTTGCAAGCAATTCCTTTTTCGCGCCGCCCGTGCATGCAAATTCAAGCACGGTAGCCACGCAGTTCTGCGTCTTCTCAGGCACCGGATAAAGCTGGACAAGGGTATGGGAGATGTATTTATGGTCAAGTGAATCAACAGCCCCGGCAATATTATGCGCCAGCGTCCATGTCGCTCCTACCTCTTTTGAATCCGTGTTATCAATTCCCACAAGCACCCTTTCCCTGCGGGGGACAACGATTGTCCCGCTTGCGCGCTTTCCTCCTCCAGACACTGAAATTTTGCATCTCAAAACCCCGTTTGCATAAGCGCGGCAGGTGGTTGCGCCCACGCCCCCGCCTCCAAGACCGCTGTAGGTTATCTCGATCTCCTTATCGTTTACGAGTACCGATTCGATACCTGCGGCGGCTACGGACGAGCGAAGAGCAAGGGGTGAATTCCCAACTCTTACAAGGTAGCGCATCATGTCCCCGACAGCGCGGCTTTTAATCACAAGCGGGCTTTTGGAATAATGGTACAATGCCCACGCAGAGCCTCCATAGCAGGAAGAGTGCTCCATCAGTTCCACAAGCTCATTTTTCCTGTCGGCAACTGCATATATTCCTTTATATGTGATATTGTACGGGTCTGATAAATGCATAAACACTGGTTTTAAGTATTTTATCCAATATATATCTGTATTTGCTGGACAATTGATATGATCTCTAAATTCCTGTGGGTATTTTTGGTATTTTTGGTTGCTGTGAGCAGTGTCCATGCGCTTGAGGACGGGGTTTCGGTTCCGCTTGTTGCTGATAGAAGCACTGAAGACGGGGATGAAGGCATTCTTCTGGGCGCTAGAGTGATAGTTACAAACGGTACAGGTCATGTTTTCGTGGACACCAATCCTTACACCCAGGTTGACCTGCAGGGCTCTGCAAGGCTTGCGGCTATGGTGGCTTCTGATGTGCTGGGGATTGACCAGAGGGGGTATGATTTTTATTACATTATTGATATAAGTTCACCCATTATCGGAGGACCGTCAGCAGGCGCAGCCCTGACCATCGCCACCATTGCTGCCCTGAACAAATGGGAACTGAAACCGGATGTTGTTATTACAGGAATGATTAACCCGGATGAATCAATCGGACCTGTCG
>JBAQYK010000128.1:0-7526 GCA_049299995.1 Candidatus Methanoperedens sp. | reverse complement strand
GGAAATACTCTATGTTGAGAGATACAACAAGGATGTACTTGAGCCGAAAACTGCCGCTGAATAATCATCTCGATTAAACCAGAATTGGTTTAACCACTTCCCACAATATCAATACGACTATTGCGACCTCAAGTATGAGGGTTAATTGCTCCGTGGAAAGTTCCCTTGCAGTGGTGTAGAGTTGCTGCAGGGAATTAATCTTGTGCTGCACCACTTTTTCAAATTCCCCCACCCTGAGAGTGTTTAGCATTTTCTGATAGACTGACTGGTAATACCAGTCCGATGTTATCTTATGTGGGTTCATCAGGTCTTCGATATCATCAAGTATTACAAGCCCGATTTCAGTTACTTTAAACAGGGATTTTTCAAGTTTTTTTGGCGCCTGCGTGAGGAAATAATACTTGGAACTGCTCAGCTTTTTTATAGCGTCAAAAGCGTTGGTGATTTCTATGTCTATCTTCCTGTCATATATCTGGAATAAAAGTAAAAGCGATATTGCCAGTTCAAGCAATTCACGCAGTTCCTTGATATAATCCTCGCATCCGAGAATAAGCGCTCCCTCTGTGGACGCAAGAAACAGGTCTTCATCATAATAAGATAGGTCGTTTGCAAGTTTATCCGTGATTTCCTTACTGTGCAGCGCACGGATGGAGGTTTCGCCTGACAGGAAACGTGTGATTATCTCTCCATAGTGCTCCTTCAGGTTTCTCTGATCCAGTATGGGAGTGAAATCTTTTAGTTTCAGAAGCGTGTATCTCTTTGTAACCGGAAAATACGAAACCGCCCTGCCTGGATTGAGTTTTTCGCGAATCTCATTGATATTTTTGTTAGCAAAAGACTGGAAATCAAGCCCTTCCACGATAATTGTGTTGGAGTGAAGCGCCACCAGTATATCATTGAGTAAAATCCTGTCCCTGATTTCGATTTCAGTCCTCAGGATAGTTACACCGGCGATAAAAACATCGGTAAAAATATTTGCGGTACAGGTTATTTTTTCATTCCCTGCAACGATTACAGCCACGCCTTCTGACTGTTCCACTTCTATGGGTTTATTCCATCTTTCTGCAATCACATCCGAACCTATGAGCTTTTTTAACTGGCTCTTATCAAGTTCTCCGCCGTGCCCAAAAGCAACAATGATGGCGAGTTTGCCGTTGGAAATCGTTAAATCGCCTGTAGCGTCCATATAATGAAATAGGATTGAAAAGTATATAAAGATTTTATAGCGGTATTATTAAAGACTGTCCAGTCATCTCTTCTGGTTTTTCAATACCCAGCACATCAAGAACTGTGGGGGCAATATCTGCCAGTATTCCATCCTTAAGCTTAATATCTTTTTCGCAAAAAATAAAGGGCACGGGGTCGCAGGTATGGGCTGTATGAATTCCTCCAGTCTCATCGAGCATCTGTTCGGCATTGCCGTGGTCGGCAGTAATTATCAGCAGTCCGCCAGCGGCGGACACTGCACCGGAAACCCTGCCGATGCATTTATCGATTGCTTCCACGGCAGCCACGGCAGCATCAAATACGCCTGTGTGCCCCACCATATCGAGATTGGCATAATTCAGGATAATCACATCATATTTGCCTGAAGCTACCGCTTTTACCACCTCGTCAGTCACAGGATAGGCGCTCATTTCAGGCTGGAGGTCATACGTCGCTACTTTGGGGGATGGTATCAGGAGGCGTTCTTCGCCTTTTACCGGCGTTTCCCGCCCTCCGTTGAAAAAAAATGTGACATGCGCATATTTCTCGGTCTCTGCAATCCGAAGCTGTCTTAAATTATGCCGTGACAGTACGTCTGCAAGAATCTTTTTCAGGGATTCGGGGGGGAAAGCGACTGGCACATCGAACGTCTCGTCATACCGGGTAAGGCACACGAAATGCGTGCGCGGGTATAACCTTCGCTTAAAATCCCCAAAATTTGGGTCTATAAATGTGCGGGTTATCTCCCGGGCGCGGTCGCTGCGGAAGTTAAAAAATATGACCGAATCCTTCTCCGAGATGAGCGCGGCTGGTTCGCCTTTTTTAATAATGACTGTAGGGGTTACAAACTCGTCAGTCTCGCCGCGAGCGTATGCGTTTTCCGCTGCAGCAGATGCGTTTTCCGCTGTAATACCTGCTCCTGCGCTCATGGCGTTATAAGCTTTTTCCACCCTTTCCCATCTTTTATCCCTGTCCATGGCATAATACCTGCCCGAAATGGTTGCGAATTCCCCGCCCAGTTCTTTCATCTTTTTTTGTGCATCTTTAATGTATGTAAGAGCGCTTTTCGGCGGCACATCCCTCCCGTCAAGGAGGGCATGCACATATACTTTTTTAATCCCATGTTTTTTCGCAAGTTCAAGAAGCGCATACAGGTGACTGAGATGACTGTGAACGCCGCCGTCCGAGAGCAAGCCCATAAGATGCAGGGATGAATTGTGATTGTTGACATTTTTCATGGCATCCAGAAGCGTTTTGTTCCTGAAAAAATCCCCATCCCTGATTGATTTTGTTATCCGCGTCAAATCCTGATAGACTACCCTTCCGGCGCCGATGTTGAGGTGCCCGACCTCGGAGTTGCCCATCTGACCTTCTGGCAAGCCCACGGACAAGCCGGAGGCATCAAGAGTAGTATGCGGATATGTTGAAAAAAGCCTGTCGAGGTTCGGGGTTTTTGCGGATGCTATGGCGTTGGCTTCTTTATTATCCCGAAGACCGTAGCCGTCGAGTATCATTAAAATGAGAGGTCTCTTTTTAATCATTTGACCTGAATACTTTGGATATGCGTATGTATTTATCGGTTTATGAAATTACCATTTCCCCGACCTCAGTATAGAAATCAAAAGCCCAATCCCCAGAAACCCTGCGATAAAAAACCCGAAAATCCCGAGCAGAGGCACGCCGAAAAGGCTGGGTGACATTCTTGTCTGTATGATAAGAGAAGACCCCACAATCAAAGCAGCGATTATCATGCTGAAAGACAGCCTGTTGCTTATTATATCCAGTTCCTCGATAAAGTTTTCAAGTCCCTGGTGTTCCAATTCGTATCTCAGTGTCCCCTTTTCCGCTTTTGCGAGGATATGGTTTATCCGTCTTGGCAAGACTTTAATCAGGTGGGCAAAATCCCATGCAGTTTTTGCAACCTCTTTCATTATGTAAGAAGCATGAGTCCGCTCTTCAAGCATCTTTTTAACAAAAGGCTCAGTCAGCTCTGCAAAATTATGTTCAGGATCGAGTCTGCGGCTGATTTCATCCCTGATCATAAGCGTTTTTGACAGCAGCATTATATTTGAAGGGATTTTTCCCCCGGTTTTTGCAAATATATGAATAAGGTCGCGTAAAAACGCAGTCGGATCTATGAATCTTGTAGATAAACTATAATATTTGTTTAAAAGCTCTTCAAGTTTTATCCGAAGCATCGGGCTCTCGCTCCCTGCATCGCTGACCAATCCAATTTCCGAAAGAGCTTCTATAAGAAAATCCATATCATTTCTCTGTATAGCTATTATGAGATTGGCAAGATTTTCATGAAGTGCAGGGTCAACGTGCCCTGACATCCCGAAATCAAGAAAGATAATAACCCCTTCACGAGAGACCAGAATATTGCCAGGGTGGGGGTCTGCATGATAAAAACCGTCCTCGAATATCATTTTCAGATATGCGTTTGCAAGGTCGATTGTGAGCTTTTTCTTATCCAATCCTATTGCCTCAATCTGTGAAATATCTGATATCTTGATGCCTTCTGAATATTCCTGGGTCAGGACATGTTTTGTGGTATATTCCCAGTAGATTTTCGGGATTTTGACAGTTGTGATTCCTGCAAAATTCGAATAAAACCTGTCCGCGTTCTGGGCTTCATGCGCGTAATCGATCTCATACCTTATTATGCGGGAAAACTCATCCACAAAACCCACAGGATTGAAAAATTTACTCTCTTTTATGTGCTTTTCAGCAAACCTTGCCAGGCTCGTTAAGATTGCAAGGTCGGTTTCGATTACCTCTTCCACGCCAGGACGCATCACTTTAACCGCTACCTCTTCACCTCCTGACAGCGTCGCACGATATACCTGCCCGATTGAAGCCGCTGCAATTTGTCTGGGATTGAAGGACCGGTAAATCCCTTCTATGTTCTTCCCAATTTCCCCCTCAATCACCTTTTTTGCTTCCAAGTATTCAAAAGGCTCCACCGTATCCTGCAACTTTGAGAGTTCCCTTATATATTCCTCGGGGATAAGGTCGTGCCGTGTACTTAATATCTGCCCGAACTTGATGAACGTGGGTCCGAGTTGTTCCAATGCAAGGCGCAGTCTTTCTGCTTCTGATAGCGTAAGCAACTGCTCCTTGAGGGGTTTTGGTCCGAACAGTTTTTCACGTACTGACCGGAACGGGCGAAGCCCGAACCTGTCCACAAGGTACCCGAAGCCGTGCCTTATCATTACATCAACGATTTGCCGGTATCGTTTGATGTAGGCATATTCTTTATCAAGCAGGCGCACGATCTATTTCCGGAATTTTTCTATTTTTTGGCTATGGATTGGATGGTTTTTTCAAGCTTTTCAATTTTTCGCTCAAGAGATGCGATATCGCTTTTCATCACAACACCACTTTTCTTGAGGTTCTCCCTGACCTTCTCATTTATTTTTTCTTCAATTTCCTTGAGCTGTTTCTCTTGCTCGGATAGCATTTCCTTGACGAATTTTTTCCCTTCGTCTTTACTGATTTCTCCTTTTTTAACCATTTCCTGCGTGAATTCTTCAATCTTTTCCTGCGTCAGGGATATTACCCCGATACCGAACAATCCCATTTTTCTAAACATTTCTGACATTTCCGACATATTTTCCTCCTTTGATTATTTAAATAAAATGAAATCCTGACTGGCGCAAGATTTAATATATCGCCCCGATAAGCAATTGGTTTATTAACTGATAAATCTTTTTGATAAAGGAGAAAAATGACGGTCTTTAGCGGCATAATGATACCCATATCTACAATAGATTGGTACGGCAGGTCAGTATCAGTTGTTTTCTTCAATGGCTGTAATTTCAAATGTCTTTACTGTTCAAATAATAATTTCATCAAAGTTGCAGACCAACGGATAGAGCCCCTTTACAGGGGAGGATATGTAATGGATATCGAAGAGCTCAAGAAACACATTCTTGATGCAAAGAGCTTCATTAGCGCTGTGGTTTTCTCAGGCGGGGAACCCACAACCCAGTATGAAATATTAGAACACCTGGCAAGATTCTCAAAAGAAGAAGGACTCCTCGTGGGGATAGAAACAAATGGATATTACACAGAACGTCTTTCGGGATTGATCCGGCTAAAACTCCTTGATAAAATATTCCTGGATATAAAAGCCCCCCTCGATGATGCCCAAAGATACAGTATGATAACAGGGGGTAAAGAAGATGCTGCCCAACGGGTTCTCGGGTCATTGAATCTCCAGGGCGTGGACATAGAAGTGAGAACTACTGTTTTCCGCTCATTTTCAGATGTTTCGGGCATAGCGAAATCTCTTGCCGGGCATGATTGTACTTATGTCATCCAGCAGGGTATCCCTGAAAATGCCCCGGATAACGAAATACGAAAAGAAAAAGCCCTTACGAGAGAAGAACTTCTAACCTTGGCTCATAGCGTTTCTTTTTTAAAAGATGTCAGAATAAGGACAAAAGAAAAAGGAGAGGAAAGAGTTATTAGTCCCCTTATTTCCCATATTTAAATACGGGGTCATGTGCGGGGTATTTAAATTATTTCTCCTCTTATGTCCCTTACTACGCCGCCGATATGCAGGCACCTTTTGCCAGTTATTTTCGTGGTCAGTCCTTCAATGAGACCATCGGTTTCAATCAAATCCCCGTCCCTGAGTTTTTTGACTAATATCGTATATCGTGTTTTGTACATTTTTTATCCTATTCTATCCGGTTTAATTTCGAGCTATTAGTTAGTATATATACGAATGGTATCTTATATATTTTTCTGTTCAACATGGAAAATATTTATAAGTAAAGACATTTATAATAGTATTGGGGCAGCGGCATCGCATCCATCCCCTCCGATGTTTCCGCAATGCCCCCTTTTTCTTATCTGAACTTTTCCCCGCGTTTGTTCTAATCCTTTTGCAATTAGGGAGAATACGTATATTTCAAGAATGGTAGAGGTCTAAACCTTCGCCAGAAGAACAACATAGTTCTTACCGTAAAATTCAGCGCATTTCGGGCAGGTTGTATAGAAAAAATACATATTCTTGAGTACTTTACCTTTTGCACTCACATAATTCTTCATTTCTTTTGCCCATTTTCCTGCATTGTTATAAGCCCCTTCAAAAACCTTACTCAAAAAAGTCCCTGATATTCTTTCCATTTCCGAGCCGGGAACCTCCTTGCTGACCGCAATATAAATATCTGCTCCCCACAGGGATTTTTCGTCCGTAAACATAAGCGGCTCTGGAGCAAGGGCATTTGCTTCTTTAATCCTTTCCATGTTTTTTACCATGATTCTATTCATGTTCAACGGGATATGCAAAAAGCTTCTCACATGGTCTTTGAGGAACAATTTATCATGCCAGGTGATTTCTTTTTCATTCCACGGCGCGGGTTCAAATCTCGGGCAGCAACCGGTTTCAGACTCCTCGTAAAGTTTATCCATAATATCCACTCAAATTTGATTATGTTTCTTGTATATTAAACACTTTGCATTTGCGAGGAGAAAAATCCGTGGATATCCGTCGAAAAAACTTTAAGAAAGTTTTATCAAAAACCGTCGCGCCGCTTTACTTCGCAGACACGTATGCCCGCAGGCATACGTGGATACCGCATAAAGCGAGGTGTCGCTTTTCAAACGACGGGAAGGGCATGCAAAGCATACCCCATACCGTGTAAACTGAGGTTTCAGTTTATCTGTGTCTTCTGTGTTCTGCTATGCTATTTTTACACTTTTTAATATCAGACGCAAAGTCCGCAATGGTTTAGTCAAATCTGGACATCTTCGACATCCGTGACCATCTTAAAAAGCCGCTCAAGCACTGCCTCCACGCCCTCGCCGGTAAGCGTTGACATGCCCGTATCCGCGCCCTCAGAAGTTTTTGAAATATCGGTCTTATTCGCCACAACCAGTATCGGCACAGCAAACTCTTTTTTTATTTCATCGAGAAGATGCATCTGTTTTTCCAGCGTATAACCGCAGGTCTCCGATGGGTCGATAATATAAAGAATGACCTTCCCCACATGCTTCAGCGCCGATATCGCCTGAAGCTCAATCCCGTTCCTTTCCTCAAGCGGTCGGTCAAGCAGCCCCGGGGTATCGATGACCTGGTACCGTACCCCATTCCTTGTGAAATGCCCCACAGCAAGCCCTTTTGTGGTAAAAGGATACGGGGCTATTTCGGGCTTCGCGCTGCTCACAAGCGCCACGAAACTGGATTTGCCGACATTGGGATAACCTGCAATTACAAGTGCCGGGGAATCATCAATTGCAGGCAGTTTCCTGAGCTTATTGCGGGCATCATTGAGGAAACGCAGGCTGCCGTCAATGCTCTCAACGAT
>JBAQYK010000127.1:0-2050 GCA_049299995.1 Candidatus Methanoperedens sp. | reverse complement strand
ATTGCGTTCATTAAAAAGGGCGAGATAATAGCAAATGCGCCGCCGGATGAACTTAAAAGGCAGATGAAGCTGGGCGAGGCTATAACCATAGAGTATGAAGGAGAGTTTGATGATTCTCTTTTGAGGGATATACCTCATATCCTTGATATCCTGCATGAAAGCGGAAAAATAAAGATAGTGGCTGGGAATGTTGAGTCTATTATAGATAATGTGATGAAGAAGTTCTGTGATGTGCATATCAGGAATATTGAGATTTCACAGCCAAATCTGGAGGATGTGTTTCTCAAGCTGGCTCATTGAATGTACATTTTATAACTAAAAAAAACATAAATGTGGTTAATTATGAAAACTTCCTCTCAATCCAACCCCAAACAAGCAGCAGGTGAAAAAGCCGCCCAACTCGTAAAAAACAATATGGTCGTCGGTTTAGGCACAGGCTCAACAACCGCATACGCAATAAAAGAACTCGGCAGGCGTGTGGCTTCAGGCTTGAAGCTCCTCGGCGTACCCACCTCCTACCAGTCCGCCTTCTTAGCTATCGAGAACGGCATCCCCCTCACCACGCTGGATGAGCATCCAGTTCTCGACATCGCCATTGATGGCGCAGACCAGATAGCGAAATTCATAGCCATAAAAGGCGGCGGCGCGGCGCATACGCGGGAAAAAATCGTGGCGCTTTCGGCTAAGAAATTCGTTGTAGTAGTTGATGAATCCAAAGTCACGGATGTCCTGAACCTTCCTGTGCCTCTGGAAATCCTGCCTTATGCGCGAAAACTCGTGGAAAAACAGGTAGCAGGGCTGGGAGGAAAAGTAAAACTGCGAATGGGACTTAACAAAGACGGTCCTGTTATCTCGGATAATGGGAATTTCATTATGGACGCCGATTTCGGGGAAATAGATGACCCGCTATCCCTGGATAAGGCGCTTTCACAGTGCATAGGCATTGTGGAAAACGGAATATTCACTAAAGTGGATGTTGTCTATATCGGAAAAAAAGAAGGCTCTGTGGAAATATTGGAATCCTAAGACCCGTTTGTCTCATTCCCGAAATCCTTATTCACAAGCGTCTCCCTTACTCTCTTACCCCTTTTTGCAGTAACCTCAGGCCACAACTTGACGCCTGAATGAATCGTAACCCTGTCCTCGATTATTACCCTTGGACCTATCACGGTGCCAGTCTCAAGTATGCACGAGTCATTTATCCTGGTAGCATTATCAATAACAGCGCCTGAAATAGCACAATCATCTCCAATATCCACATTATCAAAGATATACGAAGAAAGGATTCTTGACTTGCTGCCTATCGTGCAGTTTGAGCCGATGGAAGTATAAGGACCTATCAGGACATTATCGCCAATTGAAGTGTTCTCTCCTATTACTATTGGTCCCACGGCTGCCGAGTTTGAACCGAAGGAGACGTCATGCCCGATGTCAATGGGTCCTGTAATTTTTGCATCCTTAATGTCAAGCCGCCCCGATATCTTGGTGCCCGGCATCTGCTCAAGCATCCACCTGCATGCTTCCCTGTAAGCCTGGGGATTACCTATATCAGTCCACCTTCCCCGTACAAGATAACCATTTATCAGTTCGCCTTTTTTCATGATTTTCGGGAAAAGGTCTTTTGCAAAATCGTATTTTTTCTTTGGAATCCATTTCAAAACCTCAGGGTCGCAAACATATATGCCTGTGCTTGCGAGATTGCTGAAAATCTCACCTGGTCCGGGTTTTTCAAAGAAGCGGTTAATCCTGTTATTGACATCCATATCCGCGATACCATATTCGCGCGGGTCATCTATCGGGATAAGACCGATGGTTATAGGCGCATCGTTTTTCTCATGGAAACGGACGAACTCCCGAAGCCCGAGGTCCATCACATGGTCGCCGCCGACCACCATGAAAGGTTCGCCTTCAAAGAGTTTTTCCGCGTTTTTCACTCCGCCTGCAGTTCCCAGCTTCTCTTTTTCATGGACGTATTCAACATGCACGCCGTACATACTGCCATCGCCGAGCGTTGCTTCTATTTCACCGCCAAGATAGCCCAGCGTAAGCA
>JBAQYK010000126.1:0-5326 GCA_049299995.1 Candidatus Methanoperedens sp. | reverse complement strand
CTAACAACCTGGTGAAGAAAAATCATGATGAGGTTACTGAATCAGAAAAGGAGGATAACAAACTATGAGCATGATCGAAGTTGAAGACATGAAAAAACCGAAAACATCGCAATCCTGGATAAACGAGAAATTGTTTATGGGACTTACTGTTAAAGAATATGTGAAGGGACTAATCACTCCTTTAAACATAATTGCCGGGCTCATTGTCATGGCAGGTTTATTCTTAATAGTCATGCGTTTTATATACGGTCTCGGCGTTGTAACCGATGCTTCAAATGAACAGCCATGGGGTCTATTCCTCGGGATCGGACTATTCACAGGCGTGCCTTTCTCAGCATCGGGATTTGTCCTCGGGACGGCAGTGTATATTTTCGGGCAAAAACAGTACAAACCCGTACTCAAGAATGCCCTTCTTCTTGGTTTTCTTGGATACTTATTTGCAGTTATATTTCTTATGATTGACCTGGGGCGCCCGTGGCGCATCTACTACCCCATGGCGCTCTCATTCGGTCCTTCTTCGGTCATGTTCCTTGTTGCATGGCACGTTGCCCTGTATCTCTCAGTCCAGGCGCTTGAATTCTCTCCCTCGGCATTCGAATGGCTCAAGCTTGGGATTTTCCGCAAATGGGTGTATGGAATGACCCTTTCGCTCACAATAGGCGGCATTATGCTTTCCACGCTTCACCAGTCTGCTCTTGGCGCGATGTTCCTTCTCGTACCGGGAAAACTCCATCCGCTCTGGTACACCTCATACCTGCCGTGGCTTAACCTGACGTCTGCAATTGCTGGCGGGCTTGTTTACGTGGTCCTGATAAGCAAGCTCACCCAGCTTTTCTTAAAGGATAGGACTGACTCCACCTATTTGTCAAGTCTTGACGGTATCACCCTGGGACTCGGGAAAGCCGTATCCTTCACTCTGTTCACTTACGTCGGTCTGCGGTTAAGCAGCATTGCCTATGAGAATGCATGGGACTACATAGCTACGCCTATGGGTCACTGGTTCCTCCTTGAGTTCACGCTTTTCGCAATTCTTCCCTTCATATTATATTATGCAGTGCAAACGAAGAATGTGGGGCTTGTCCAGTACTCGTCCCTGTTAACTATGGTTGCTATCATTCTTAACAGGCTTAACATATCACTTATTGCATTCAACTGGAAACTGCCGGACAGGGAACTCTTCTTCTGGAAAGAGGGGGTGGTGGTTTTAGCAGTTCTCACCATCGAGATAATTGTTTACCGCTGGATAGTTAACCGTATGCCGGTCCTGCGGGAGCATCCGGACTATATTGGCGATGAGCATTAATGTGAAAATATAGGCAGGAGTTGAATTAACTTTAATCGCCGCAAAGGACGCGAAGCGCAGCAGCCACAATCTTTGCGACCCTTGCGGTGAGATTTTTACATTACCCCGCCATATCAATAGATACAAGCTTATTTCAAGAAATAAGTTTTATTGACGCCATGGTTCGGAGTGCATTTTTAATCAAAAGTGTTATAAGAAGCCACCACCATAAAAAAACCACTAAAATATCATATTAAAACGAGGATTTTTATGAATGAAAAGATTGGAATATTGGCGCTCGGGCATGGAAGTAAACTCCCCTATAACAAAGACGTTGTGACAGGGGTTGCCGAACTTATCGCGAAGAAATACAAGAATGTGGTCGTCAGGACCGGTTTTATGAATATGAACAATCCTACAATGAAGGAAGGGCTTGACTCTTTCAAGGGTACGGGCGTAACCACAATTGTAGCCGTCCCTATTTTCCTGGCGCATGGTGTTCATACCACAGAAGACATACCCCAGATTCTTGGCGTAAGCCGCGAGGACAGGAAAACCACAATAAAATTGGATGGCAGGGGAGTAACGCTGGTATATTCTGAGCCTCTCGGGGTTGATGAACTGGTCGCTGAACTGGCATTCAAGAGGGCAAAGGAAGCCCTTTCATCGAATTGATGCACTTTAATAATTCGTTCAGGGTAGCAGTACTTGATTTAACGCATGGCGGCACGGTAATAGCCGGGAAACTTAAGAAGCTCGTAAGTTCTGTGGCGGCGGTAGATGTATATAATACACTGAGCACTGAAGAACTGGATGGGTTGGAAAAAGACGGCATCAGGACTTCCCGGGAACCTCTTAACGCATCGGATTTTGACATTATAATCGCGCCCGTGCATCTTGATAAAAATTATCCCATGCTTGTGGATGCTGTTAAGAATAACATCCCTGTTTTATCGCATCATGCAGCAGTCGGGCAGATTTTATCAGGGTACAACCTGAAAAATAAAACACTGGTTGAGATAACAGGCACGAAAGCGAAAACCAGCACCGCTATCCTGCTCGCCGGGATTTTATCGAAAGAAAAAAAAGTTATCTCGCATACAAGCCGCGGAACCGAGGATTGGAGCGCCGGAAAAATATTAAAAAAAGGATTGAGCATAACGCCTGCAAGCGTCCTCATGGCGCTTGATGCTGTTGAAGAGGCGGGCATAGAATTTGACGTGTTCATATCCGAAATTTCACTTGGCGGGACAGGTTGCGCCGATATCGGAGTGATTACCACGATAGCCAATGATTATAAAATCGCCAGCGGCACAGGGCTTGCAAGCGACGCAAAACGCCAGATGATACTCAATGCAAAACCAAAAAGCTCGGTAGTGGTAAACAACGATGCTTTGAGGTTTTTCGGAGCCTGCCGGAGGGATGTGGATATTGTTTCTTTTACGGAATCTGTCGATGCCTCATGTAATGTCTATTACGAGGACGAAAAGACAATAGCGTATTACTTTGGTAAAAAACACGGCAGGATACGTCTCCCTGATGCGCAGGGTTACGACATAAATTCCTATAAAACAGCGTTTGTGTGCGCTACTGCGGCTGCTCTGGCAATAAATATCGAGGCACATACAATCGAACGCTTGCTGCGTGAATTTAGAGGCGCTGAAGGACGGATGCAAAAAACATCACTCGAAGGAAGGGCGCTTATAGATAATTCAAACTCAGGAATGGATATTAAGGCGGCGGAGAGGGCATTGTTATTTGCGCAGGCGCAGGGTGGCAGGATCGTCATGGTACTCGGGGAAGAAGCAAAAGAGGTATGCGAAGGGCTTGACCCCCATGGGGTTGAGCGTTTTATCCGGAAGCATCCGGGTGAACTTGAGGCGCTAGTACTTGTGGGAGACAGGATGAAGCCGCTTGTCAGTCCTGAAAATAACATTCATTATGCTGAGAATTTGGCAACCGGGATTGAACTTGCAAAAAAATTGACGCATGAAAAGGATATTATTTTATCCTGTGTGAAGTGTTTTAGATAATTAAAATATGGAACTTAAAAGACCCATCAGGCATGCGAAGATAACACAGGACATGACCGTAAGCGAGCTTGCGGAGGCTTTCTCAGGCTGCGCTTTCGGGGCAGGCAGACTTCACGAAGCTGTGGATATTTACAGGGAAATGGTAAATGACGCCGAATGCACGAAATTCTTCGGGCTTGCAGGCGCGATGGTGCCAGCTGGCATGAGGCAGGTCGTAAGCGACATGATAAGGGACAGGCAGATTGACATTCTTGTTAGCACAGGCGCAAACCTCGTTCATGATATAATAGAATCCATGGGGCTTCATCATTACAAGGGAACGGACACAGCAGATGATGTCCAATTAAAACATGATGCTGTCAACCGAATCTATGACGTGTTCCTGCCCGAACAGCATTTTACAGCATTCGAGACGAAGCTCCAGTCGGTATTCAAAGAAATCCCGGAAAAACTTTCAATTACAGAACTTCTCTCACACATCGGCGCAAAACTGGACGATGACAACTCCATATTAAA
The DNA here is from genome assembly GCA_049299995.1 of Candidatus Methanoperedens sp. Classification (GTDB taxonomy): domain Archaea; phylum Halobacteriota; class Methanosarcinia; order Methanosarcinales; family Methanoperedenaceae; genus Methanoperedens. Next base: position 1,495 of record JBAQYK010000126.1, on the reverse strand, counting down.
AAGCGCTTATGACATGGGCGTTCCTGTGTACTGCCCTGCAATCCAGGACTCTATCATAGGTTTGCAGGCATGGTTATACAAACAGGCAAAGCCACTCAATGTGGATGTTTTTGCAGACATGCGCGGATTGATTGACCGGTGCTATGAGGCAAAGCGCGCTGGCGTTTTGATTGTCGGCGGAGGGGTGCCCAAGAATTTTATTCTCCAGTCCATGCTGGTCACTCCGAAATCGTTTGATTATGCCATCCAGCTCACCATGGACAGACCCGAAACTGGAGGTCTTTCAGGCGCCACGCTTGATGAGGCGCGCTCGTGGGGGAAAATCGGGGAAAATGCGAGGTCTGTGACCGTGTATTCGGATGCTACAATCACGCTGCCGGTAATTGTGGCTGCTGCAAAAAGCGGGAACCGGGCATGAGTTTGAAAAAATCGTATATGTTTACCATGTAAGAACCAGGTGCAAACTCAAGCTCCTTTTTTAATAATGACCAATACGAGCAGAAACGTCAATAGAATTATTATAATCGTCATGGTCAGGATAAGACCGAAAAAGACCGGGGCATTTAATGTAAATACATCTGTCCATGATATTTTTTTCACGTCTTCCCATTTCTCAGGCATGGCAGATATGTGACCGCCTTCTATTGTCAGGAAACGGTTCATTGTGGTCTGGAGGGTAATCTGCGTCTGGGTACTGCAGGCGCCAAGGATTTCAAGATACACCACAGCCGAGTTCTTCTGCGGTATTGTATTGTTCAGGTTTCGAATTGTTTTGATTAACCGCTCAAGTGCATCATAGGACATCATTGCATTGAGATTATCAACAACAACCATGCATCTCCCGTGTTTATTGAAGAGTTCTTCAAGTGACCTGAACATGCAACCATAATCAGTCGGGGACGAACAGTAAATGGTGTTATGTTTCTCCGCCACAAGCCCCATCATCTGGCTTATCATATCTATGAACACTATATTTTTAAAGCCCAGGTTTTTTGAATTTAATCTTTGTTCAACATCGTTCGATGTATGCTGGTAGCATATCCAGATGACTGCATTGATACCCTCACCAGCGGATTTAAAAACAGATATGTATAGCCGCTCTTCGGCGTCCTGCGATGGCTTCGCTGATATGAGTACGCTGCCCTCTGATAAGACATCCACGAGGGGTTTATCTGGCATGCCACCCCAGCATTACATTATACTTGCTGTATACCTCGATTCCGGTGTTTGTAAAATCGTATTGCCTTATCTCCCTTGAGTGCTCTACCCACCGCAATTTCACGATCTGGATGATATGTACCACTTCACTTAAGTCTTCAGACTGGACGCGCCTGAGTACGATGACCCCATCGGTGGCGTATTCAACTATTCCTAACGGTGTCATATCAGACGCGACAGCAGCTTCAGCCGTGATCAGGACGGTCGAGCCGTTTTTCTTCAGGATATTCAGCAGGCTCAGGAGCCTGCTTCGCCTCTCGATTTCTGATTTGCTCAG
>JBAQYK010000125.1:0-8900 GCA_049299995.1 Candidatus Methanoperedens sp. | reverse complement strand
GTATTGTACGGCGCGAGAACACAGGCTCAAAATCGATATAACGTTTAACTATGTTTTTCACGCGGCTTTTCGTTGCAAGATAAAGTATAAGAACACATGTGAAAAACCCGAAAAAAATTGAATGGGTTATGCCGCGGTGGGTTAAAAGGAAGAAATTAGGATAAACAAAGTTAATCCATAAAAGAAAAATATCAAAATCCGGCGCTATTCCTCCTATGGTAAGCGCGGCAATCTCTTCCTTTTTGCGTTTGAGTAAATTCCCCAGGAGATAAGGGAGGAGGGCATGAGAGAATAAATCCATTATAATCCTTTAGTATTTCTATTTCCAATCATAAAGAATACCGCCCCGATTAAGACTATTGCCCCGCCCAGAAGATACATGATGCTGAAACCGTAAAATTGCAGCACTATTCCAAGGACGATAGAGCCTGTACCTATTCCGAGGTCAAATGCTGCTGTAAATGTACCCATAGCTGCGCCGCGAGTCCTCTCAGTCACCCTGTCCACAAGTAAAGCCATGAGCGTGGGATGCACAAAACCGAAGCCCAGCCCATAGAGAAACGCCGAGATAAGAAAAACCGAAAGTGTGGAGGCGGTTGATAATACCCATAGCCCGATTGCTATTACAATCATACCGGGCACGATAACGAACTTCCTTCCTTTGATGTCAGAAAGCCTGCCTGCCAGCGCCCTCACAATAATCAATGTTATCGCAAAAACTGTGAAAAATATACCGGGATTGGTTATCCCTTGCTTCATTGCAAACAGGGAAAGAAAGGACACTATTGAGCCGTAGGTCAATGATACCGTAAACATCATTGCAGACGGGAATAATGCTTCTTTACTGAATAGCGGGGTTTTCGGGTGTACAACAATAGTTTCGGATATTGGTAAAACAAGAATCAAGGAAACCAGTGCAATCGAAGCGCCCACTGCGAAAAGCGTCGGGAAATCTGAGGAATTAAGCAGAAATATGCTCAAAGCCGGACCAAATGCCATAGCGACATTTGAAGCCATTCCGAAAATACCCATGGCTTCACCTCTGCGGCTTGGGGGTGCGATGTCTGCTATCAGTGTGCTTGCAGCAGTCGTTGCAGCGCCCCAGCCAAGACCATGAAAAACCCTCAGTAAAAGCAGAGATGTAACACTTGTAGTATAGTTATAGAGCAGCATTGACAATAGAAAAACCAGCGAGCCTGCAAGGAGAATCTTTTTCCTGCCGCGCCTGTCAAGCTCCCTCCCTATGAAAGGGCGCAAGAGCACTGCTGAAATCGTAAATACACCAATAATGAGACCGATTTCGGATTCGGAACCGCCAAGTTTCAGGATATAAATAGGCAGCGTGACGAGAAGGAAATAGAAGCTTGTGAAAATAGTTAGCGTTGAAAGGCTTGTGAGAATGAAGTTTTTTGTGAAGAGTTTTTCGTTTTTCAAAGTGTTTTCCATGTTATTACCTTTTATGAAAGTCAAGAATAAAAAGTTTCACCTTGTTACTCTTTAAATGCAGTAATAAGCTGTCTTTCCTTTTCCCCAAGGTCTATTACTTCAATCCTGACAAACCCCGCCTCTTCAAGCCATTTCCTGTACTCTTCCTCTGTATACGTATTTCCACCATCTGTATTTGCCAGCATGTTAACAGCAAACATCTCCGCCATCGGGCTCCTTCCCCGCACGAAATCCTCTATCGCAACCATACCGCCATTTTTCACCAATTTCTTTACGCGCTTCAAAAGCTTACTATTCTCATCCTCTGAATAGATATGAAAAATATTCGCCATAAAAACAATGTCGAAAGACTCATTTTTGAATTCCTTAACGAATTTAGCTTTGGTAAAATCCCCTTTCTTAAGAGTCAGGTTCCTGACATCTTTAAGCTTGAACTCGCTGCTGACATACTTGATTATTTCAGGCATGTCATAGAGAACAGCGGTTATCCCCTTCTCTACAAAGGCTCTGGCATAACTTCCAGGACCGCCTCCAAGGTCAAGCACATTCTTTGCATCTTTCTTTCTTTTCAGGCAATTACCGATTGTCTCATCCACTCCCTCATCCGTCTTTGATGCCATGGCATGCATGAATGCTGCTATGTCACGTTTTTCCTTTTCCGGCTTTTCACCTTTAATTATTTGGGGAAGCAAAAGCCATGCCTTCAAAATATTCATTAAATGAGGCAGATACCCGCCGACATATTCCTCGCCGCGCTCAAGAAAGAGGGGGCGCGCCTTATCTGCTATTACATACCTGTCCTTTCGTTTATCGACATATCCAATGGCGCAAAGCGCCTCAAGCATGATGTACAGGGCTCTTTTGTCTGCATGAAGCTCACGCGTAAGGGCTGCAATGTCTTTTTCTTTACCAAGTGCCTGGAATATCCCTGCTTTCAGAGCCGAGCCAAGCACTACGAGTTTTCTTGCGTCTTCGCTTGCTTTTTCTATATCCAGTTCATCGCTTGCGTTCATTTCCGGGCACCTCTTCTTGAATATTCACGCAGACCATTAAATAATAGTATTATCCGGTTTGTATAAGAATTTGTCCTGCAAGGAAACTCTTTCACAGGAAATACAATATTACAGGAAGCATTATAACTCCCATGGCATGCGTTTTTCTTATTTTTGCGTATGATGACATCATCCCCACGGGGGTGGATATTAAAAACACGACAAAACCAAACCAGCCTGTAAACATGAAAACCATAACCGACAGCCCTAAAAGGACAGCAGTGCACAATTTTGAATAATTAATATGTGATAGGAACCCTGAAATCCTGTCTCCCAGAAAAATGGTGGTATAATATGAAATCACGGAAACGTATGCAATAACAATTAATAAAATAACAATAACGGAAAAATCCCACTCGTTTATATTCACCAGTTTGCCGATTGAAACCATTGCGCCGCTTCTTCCCTTCCCGATTATATACAGCGCTATCAGGCTAAAAACCGCATTTGCTGTATTGGCGCTGCTTATAGAGACCATGAATTCCTTCGACGATTCTGCATCCTTCTCCTCGCGGACAAGAAGCCTTGCGATAATTTTTCCGACAGCTGAGGATACGCCTGTAAGCCATGCTACAAAAGAACCTGCCGCGCTTCCGGTGACCATGCCGCGCACAATCTTTTTTTGAGCCAGCACAAAACCGCATGAGTTCTGTTGCGGCGGGATTTCAGATTTTGTCATGAGGCTGATAACGAGCATGGAGGCGCCGAATAGCCCTGAAAGAAGGGGAAGGAGAATTGAAGGTTCACCGAAATTTACAAGAGGCTGCATCAGTGCAGTATTGTTGAATGCAAAAAGCCCGAGCATGCCTGAAATTAAAAAAAGGAGGACGGCGTACATCTTGAATTTGAGGTGCACGAGCGACCCCTGACCTTCAACCACTTCCCCGTTCTCGGTGGCTATCATCACTGCCACTATCAGAATAAGAATCAAGCCGATGTATGCATTTATCGCGCTGTAAATATTCTGAAAGAAAAAAGCCATTGGTATAGCCAATATCAAAGAGACCACAACTGCGCCGGCGCTTCCGAGAGCTGACAGGCGGACAGCTTCAGAGCCTCTTCCTTCCATGAGGAGCGCATGACCCGGAAGGACAGCGAGTGCAGTGTCGGCTTCGGGCGCGCCCAGGAAAATAGAGGGAATTATGTCCAGAAAAGTATGAGCTATGGAATTTGAGAGGATTACCACTGCTATGTAGAAGGGCGCAAACCCGATGCTCTGGAAGTATGGCGACAGCGCCACAAGGAGCAGGGCGAAGTTATTGACGTGGATGCCGGGTGTGAGTCCTGAGATGATGCCGAGGAAGAAGCCGAAGAAGATGGAAATGAGGAGGAGGGTGAGGGAGATGTCCATGGAGTCACCTCATAGACCACCAACAAACAAAAGCATTATGCTTTGAGATGCAATCTTGTTTCTGTGAAAATTGCAGTCACCAAACTCGAAGAAAAATCCTCAGGCATCAATGACCTTTTCAAGCAATACGGTCACGAAGCAATCATAGTATCCACCATGCGCGCCGCGCCTCCAGCCGACCCGAAGCCTATTTCTAAGCTTTGTGAGATGATTTCGGAAAATAAAATTGACATCCTGATTTTCACAAGTGCACTCGGCGTTGAAAAACTTTTTGAAAAAGTAAGACCCGGGAATAATTTAAGAATCGTAAGCGTAGGTCCAAAAACTGCAAAAAAGGTAGAAGAATACGGACTTAAAAGCGAACCTATTGAAAAATTCTCATCCGGGCACTTTGCAGAATATCTCGGCGATGTAAGCGGCAAAACAATCGGTATCGCCCGCGCCGAAGTGCCAAACCCGGAATTGATAAGTTCCCTTGCTTCAAAAGGCGCCGCAATAATTGAAGCCCCTGTATATCGTTTAGTGCCAGGCAGCAGCATCGCGGGAGCATTAAAAGATGCGGATGCTATTATTTTTACAAGTGCAAAATCATTCGAGTTCTCAGGATTCAAACAAGAGTATGCAAAAAAGCTTAAAGTCATAGCCATCGGTCAAAAAACTGCTGATGCGATGCGAAAACACGGCATACCGCCAGATATGGTGGGAAACGGCACGCTTGAAAATTGTTTATCTCAAATATGACTTTCACTCAAAAGGATTTCCCACGCTCGCAAATAAAGCCATTACCCTGATGCGCCCGGTCATTGTCTCATCAACTTTTGCCCCCCAGATTATTCTTTTTGTCCCCGGAACATGCTGCGCCATTAATTCGCCCACTCTTGCCACTTCCTCAAGCGTCATCTCCTGCCCGCCCGTAATATGGATGAGTAAACCGTGCGCAGAAGACAGGTCGGGAATATCAAGAAGAGGGGCGGCTATCGTCCGCAATACCGCCTTCTCAACACGGTCTGTACCGTCTGCTTCCCCGATTCCGAAGGACGATACGCCCCCCCTTTCAAGCACTGCTTTTAGATCTGCAAAATCAAGGTTCATAAGGCTTGGCTCCGTAATAGTTTCGGATATGCTCTTGATGAATGCCCCGATTAATCCGTTCGCCACGGCAAAAGCGGTTTTTAGCGGTAATTTGCCTGCCACTTTCCGGAGTTTGGTATTATCAATCAAAACAACTGAATCGCATGTCTTTGACATGGCATTAATGGCTTTTTTTGCATTTTCACGCCGCAGGTACTCTATCTCAAAAGGCATGGTCAGGCATGCGATTGTGAGCGCTCCCATTCCGCGGGAAATTTCAGCAACAACGGGGGCTGAACCTGTACCTGTTCCGCCTCCAAGCCCTGCGACAATGAACACGATATTGCTTCCATCAAGCTCTTTTTTAATATCTTCTGCGCTTTCATGTGCGCACTCGGCCCCGACCTCTGGATAACCGCCGCATCCTTTGCCCCTGCTTCTTTCTTTTCCCATAAGCAGCAATTTATCTGCCCGCTGAAGAACAAGGTGCGTTATATCTGTGTTGGCAGCTATTGTTTTAGCGCCGGCAATACTCCTTTGTGAAAGATATGTGATAATATTGCAGCCTGCGCCCCCAAGACCGATTACCGTGACTGTCGGTCTTGATGCTTTCATCAATTCTCTTAGTTTCTTCATTCCAGCAGTTTAATAGGGTACTTTTGATATAAATATATGTTCCAGAACATATTGATATTTGAATTTTGTTTTATTAATCTATAAATATATAATGTCAACGAAAGCCTTTTATAATACGTGCATTAACTATATTTTGGAGGTTAAATATATGGAACCTAATGAAGGAACAGCCGACCGCGCAATAAGACTGGTTCTCGGGATTGCCCTGTTGTATGCATACGCTACAGGAATGGTCTCAGGGATACTAATGTACGTGTTGCTCCTTTTTGGTTTGATGCTGCTGGTAACGGGTTTGGTGGGTTACTGCCCCCTGTATCCTGTTCTTAAGGTAAACACGACCAAAAAATGAAAAGCCGTAAAATCAAAATAATCCGGAATCCTGACAATAAAAAATTTTTAATTCATTTTTTTTTAACGAATAGGAAATTATAAACACTTATCCCAATCTTGCGGCTTATTTTTCATCAGAAAAATTGATGCTGCTTGAAGCCCCACTTTATTGCTCAGAGTACCGCTTATATTTACCATGCCCTGAGTCCGCTTTTTGGAGTAAATAATCGTGGTGCACTGCCTTCAGGATGAATGAACCACAATCCGAGCAAAGGGGTCTGCTTGAAAATAGGTTGTTGCGGATTTAGAGAAAAAAATAAATCACCTTGACTGCATTTAAACAATAGTTTTCTACCCTCTATTTTTTATTTTCCTTACGTCCTGAGCCGATGCCTTCTGGACGACAAGGCGTTTATTCTTGGCATCTATCTTCAGGGTCAGTTTATCGCCTTCCTTGAAAGGAAAGAGACCATCTCTTGCTACTTCAGTAGGCACATAGATAAAAAAACGGTCATAGTCCTTTCCTGCCGTCTTTGTTCTGCGATTTATCAGCTTTCCTTGTCCTTCTACCACCATTTGCTCACTGTTTGGTATCATAATCTGTCCCACGTATCTATTTTATTAGTCCACAGCCTATGGACATAAAATGGTAGCAAAAACTTATTATATATCCCTCACTATTGTAGTTAATATTAGATAGCAAAATGTTACCAAGAATGGGAGGAATATCATGAAAAGCAGTACACAGGACCAGGCAGAAGGCAAGATTCACAAAGTGAAGGGTAAGATCAAGGAAATCGCCGGGAAACTCAGCAAGAATCCCGACCTGGAAACAGAAGGCAAAGACGAAAAGAGAGCCGGCAAAGTTCAAGAAAAGGTCGGTCAAATCAAGAAAGTCTTTGGGAAGTAATATTTCTAATCTATCATAATGTTTTAGGAGGAAATGGTGAGTTATGAATAAAGAATCTAATATTTTCAAAAATGTAATTTCTGTGCTGCTGGCACTGCTTGTTTTAGCATTGGCGGCAGGAACGATGAGCGCGAGTACGCAGGCAGGAACAACTGCAGATCTGGGTTTAAATGTCACAATCAATGCCACAAACGCAACAGGCATTAATGCGTCAGTTAATACCATTGCGGGCGCAAACATAACGGTTTATTTTACTAATACAAATACAAGCGCAACCACATGGAATATCAACGCAACGAATCTGAGCGTATCCATCAATGGCAGCGGGTCTCCCTACGGTACGATTGTAACTAATGGAGCATTCACAATGAACAGCAGCGTACCAACGCCCTGGTTCAACGTGACCGTAACCAATGCAGATAATTCGTCTGAAAACGCAACGCTGACAAGATTCTTTTTCGCTGTGCCGGTAAATCTCGGAACAGCTGCCACGTTCGCGATTCTTTCCAGTACTTACACCGACGGCGGCACAACCACTATGAATGGAGATGTCGGAAATGTTGCCGGAACAGGGCCCACGATACTGAATGGCACGTTATACGCGACCGGTGTCACATATACCCAAGCAGGCTCAGATCAGGTCAATGCTTCATCTGCCTTAAATTCCCAACCATGTACATTCAGTAACACTACCCCACTATTTAATCTAGCCACCGATACCACACACGGTACAACTGGGGTTTACACACCCGGAGTCTATTGCATCACAGGCGCTGCAACCACCGGCACAGGAATTACTCTTAACGGCACCGGAAGGTACATCTTCAGATCGACAGGCGCACTTAATACAGTAGATAACGGAGCATCAGTAGTAAGTGTTGCATTAGCTAATGGCGCATCAGCTAGCGACGTTTTTTGGACGCCGACCGGAGCCACCACGCTTGCCGCCAATGCGAGGTTCAATGGAACTGTCATTCAACAGGCGGCAGACATTACCACGGGCAATCCTACCAATTGGATAGGAAGAGCCTTGAATTATCTCGGAGCGGTTACGACAGGTGTCAATACTGTTATTACCTCCCCGTCGTATTCTGGCGGCGTGCCACCTAGTTTCGTCACAGCCAACCCGATAAGGGCGCTTACCAGAAGCGGCGCTGCCACCAGATACCCAACAAGTGTGTACTATTATTATAACGGCTCAAACATCAGTATAAACGTCAGCCTGAACCAGCCGGGTCTTAACGTCTCTGGAAACTTTGCAAATGTAGATAATGCATCTACCATCAACACGACCTCATATATCCAGAATGGATCAGACGTAGAATATATCTATACCTTGAACGCAACCGCAGGAAATGTAGTAGTCGGCGTGAAAACTGTAACGATAACAGCCACAAATACTAGTGGCGCCAGTAATTCAAGTGTTTTCATAGCGTTGATGAATTTCAACCCGCTTGTATTCGAACCCACGCTTGGAGGCACGAACTGGATAACCGATATAGAAGACTTTACAAATGCGACATTAACATTTGAAAAGTATAACGATACAGCCCATACCTCAAAAATAGGCAAGCTCGAGTTCCTCAACCCGATGAACCTCGCGAATAATACAACGGCGATAGCACTGCAGAACCTGGGGACTAACCTGAACATGTCAGCGACCTCCATGAGTCTGAATTCCACGGTAGATGCGCTTGCAGCGATGAACGTCTCCTCAAGGCTTAGTGCGTACAACCTGACTGCCTTCACAACACAACCCGCGATTTTCGTGGATGGCGCTTTGATAGCCCTGCCCAACCAGTCTTTAGGCGGGAACGCATCAGATATTAGCTGGGACCAGTCGGGACACAACCTGAACTTGACCGTTTCCCACTGGACAAGTTATTCATGGGGAACTTTCGGTATTAACCTGACAAACATTTCCGCACGGAGCAATACAACCGCTGCAGGAACAAACGCGACCTATAATCTGTCCCTGCAAAATAACGGAACAGTTAACGATACATACAGCCTGGCTGTGGTTAATACAAACAGTGCCTCGACAGCAAACCTGAGCGTTGCGTCATTATTTGTGGTTGCAGGAACCACAGAGACGTTCAGGCTC
>JBAQYK010000124.1:0-1812 GCA_049299995.1 Candidatus Methanoperedens sp. | reverse complement strand
CCATAGCTTTCCCGCTTTCCATTTGAAACACATCGGAACAAGCCTTTACGCATAATTCACAACCAGTACATGCCGCCTTATCAATATTCGCGTTCATGGCTAGACCTCCTTTGGATTAATATTATGCAGGTTATTGTGATTGTTCGAATGAAACTCCAGATGTCGGAGCAGTTCGCTTTCATTAAACGGTTTCACTACATAGCCCGATATACCCGCATTGAACATCTGTTTGATAACGTTCCTGTCAACATAAGAGGTAACAAGAAGCGTCTTTGTGTCCCGGGGAAGAGACACATTCTTCATGAACCAGAATCCGTCGTGTTCCGGCATCCGGTAATCAACAAGCACGAAGTCATACCGGCTTAAGCCAGCCATTACGACGGCCCTAGTCGCATTGTCAATACAGTCCACTGAGTGACCATTTCTGCTCAGTATTTTGTTGATTTCTTCAAGAAGGCGTCTGTCATCGTCAACCACGAGAATCCTCATGAGATATCTTCCTCTAAAAATCTACGCTAAACATAGATGAACAATGAAAGGTATGTAATCAGGAAAAGCCGGAGTCAGACCTTCGAAATCCCTGAAGGCATAAAGAGCCTGGATGGTTTACGAATTGCTTATGGTCTTGCAATTGTCTCTTCAGGCAGCGGAAACTACTTCTCCAGTTCGGTCAGGCCTTCCTTCACCGCATATTTTGTAAGTTCGGCAACACTGTGGAGATTAAGCTTCTCCATGATTTGCCGGCGATGGGTTTCGATAGTTTTTACGCTTATACCAAGGGAAGATGCAATCTCCTTGGTTGAACAGCCCTCCGAAATTTGCTGAAGTACTTCACGTTCTCTCTCCGTCAGGACCGAAAAAACAGAACCGTCGTCATCCTTGGCTGTCCGCTTGAATTCGGCAACAATTGTGCCAGCAACCTGGGGGCTCAGATAGGTTCGCCCCTTTGCAACCGTCTCAATGGCTTGAACGAGCTCCTCAAAAGCGCTGTCCTTGAGAATATAGCCTGATGCACCGGCTTTCATCATCTGGGCCACATATCTCCTGTCTGCGTGCATGGAAAGACCGATCACCCTTGGATTGCATTTGAGCGCTTTTATCTGCCGCGTCGCTTCAATGCCATTTAATTCCGGCATTCCTATGTCGATGACGACGACATCCGGCGACAGCTTCTTTACAGTCTGGACCGCAATCTGTCCATCAGACGCTTCACCAATGACCTCCATATTCTTGTGTTTCTCGATCAATGCCCGCAATCCATCGCGTATCATTTTATGATCATCCGCCAGTACAATTCTAATTGTCACTTCATTTACTCCTGTTCTTTTACCAAAATATATCAGGTGTTCGTATCCGTTCCTTTGCTTTCCGTTTCCTGCATGGGAGCTGTTAATATCACTTTTGTACCATGCCCTCGTTTGGATTGGATCTCAAACGTACCGCCGATATGCTTCATTCGTTCACGGATACTGAAAAGACCGAGACTGTTTTTCCTGCCAATGGCATATTCAGATTCCTTCCGCCCCATTCCCTTGCCGTTGTCAACGATCTTTATGATGATCCGCCCGTTGTCAGTTTTAAGCAATATGTGAACCTTGGTGGCTTCGGCGTGCTTAGTGATATTGGTAAGCAGTTCACGTGCCGACTGAAAAATAAAGACGCTTACCGACTCGGCAATCGCGTATTTCCGGGTGGTTCCTCGAAAGTAAACCTGAAAACCATGTCGTTTTGCAAATTCTTCGCCCAGCCATTCAATGGCAGCGCCAAGTCCAAGTTCATAAAGAATCGGCGGACTTAACTCGAAACTCAACG
>JBAQYK010000123.1:0-2129 GCA_049299995.1 Candidatus Methanoperedens sp. | reverse complement strand
GGTTACATCCGCACCGGATGCTTTTGCAGAAATAATAGCGCTTCTTGCTTTTGAAATTTCAACCTGCAGTTCTCTGACAGAAGCTAACGCGGTTTCTGCTTTTATGGGCACAGCAGGATTGATACCTGTAATACGATTATGGCAATTACTGCAGAAATCCTCTATCTCTGAAGAGGTAAGTACGCGCACACTATGCGCCTGATGGCATGTAATACAGGCAGGAGCTGGACCTTCTCCTTCGGATTCCAATTTCTTAAAATGCTGTGAACTCTTGAATTCATCAAGTTCGGGTTCATGGCACTTTCCGCATGTTTCAGGAGTATTAGCACGCGAGATACTGATATTTGAAAGTCCCTGGTGGGCATCTTTCTTTAAAACTGCCGATTGGTTTCCGCCATGGCATTTTTCGCAGGTTACATCAAAAAGAGCATGCGTGGATATGGACCACATGGCATAGGTGCTGGCTATGGACTTGTTGAGTTTATCCTCATGGCACACAATAGAACAGGAAATGCCGCTTTCAAGATGCTTGATGCGTATATCGACAAACTGTCTCTGGGATTCGGATGTAAAAATTAATTTGCGATGGCAGTCTGCGCAAGAGTTATTGGGCAAATTTTGGGCAGGCGCTATCGCAGGCTGGATAAATAGCTGCAGGGCAGACATCATTACCAGCACAAAAACTATTCCTATAATAATACTTGAACCGTTTTTTAATTGCATACAACTTACTCCTATCATTATTAATAATGATTTTTAATTATCTATATTAGCAACCTACTTAAACCTATCATTCTAAAAATTCTGAAAAATAGCCCAATTCAATTTGGTAGGTGATACTCACCCTTTTATCTCCCGCCGCCTTTCGCTCCTGTATTCATCCACAAGCGACTTGAGCCACTCCTCCTTGGCAGCCATCCTGCGCTCCGCAGCTTTCTTATTCCAGTCATCTATCGCATTTTTAATGTCCTCAGGATTGATTACAGCAAAATCAAAAGCCGCATCATACTGGATATTCACATCCTTTGCTTTCAAAACAGGCACATTCAGATTAAAAAGTTCCTCTTCCGCCGCATGCGACAAATCGTTGCATATAATCACAGCCTGCACGCCGAGGTCTGCCAGCATCCCGGCAGTTACGCTCCCTCCGCCGCTTGCATCCCTGAGAAGTATGATGTCGTCTTTTTTTATCCCCACCTGTTCCTGTGTCGCAAGGATGCTGTCTTTTGTAAAAGCCGAAATTATCTTTACAGGCAAGACCCTGCCGCTTATTTCAAGCCTGCGAATATGTTTTAATTTATGTATCCTTTCATTCAAAAATGAAATTTTCTTATTGTTTTCCGAGATACGTTTTTGCAGTCGTGCAATCTCTTTGTCACGAATCTGTATCAATGTTTCTTTTTTAAGTTGTTTATATACCGAAGTCCGCTGTTTTTCAATGAATTCCTCCAATTTCTTAAGTTTTTCTTCCTTCAGGTCAAGTTCAGCTCCCAATTCATCCTGATATTTTTTCATCTCCTCGATATTTTCCTCATGCTTTCTGAGCAACTCCCTCAAACGAAGAACGTCTTCACCTGTTTTCTCAAAAGACGATTCAATCCTGGGTTCTGTTATTTCTGTTTTTGTCAATTCCGAAATTGCGGCATCTGTGGACTTTCCTCTCACAACATGCGCTATCACTTCTTCAGTATTCACCCCATGCGGTATTTTTTTCTTTATCTGTTCAAACTTATTCTTGTTCTTACGATAAAACGATGCGGCAGCAGCTATGGCATCGCGTTCATGGTTGTTTGAATAACCGTAAGGCGTTGCAAACTCTATTTTATCCCCGGCTGACAGGATAACATCCGGCGAGCCAGATACTGCGTTGAATGCGCGGCGGATTTTTTCAACGGCATTCGGGGTCGGGAATACATCGCTTGCGATAATAAGCGGTCTTCCCTGTTCTGCGATCATTTCGATAACATCGGGAATTGATATGGTTCTTGAACTGTGAAGCATCCGAAGCTCGCCTTCAAGCGTCAGGACGGCGATTGCGGTTGTTGTGCCCGGGTCGATACCCACTATGATATAATCCCTTTTTCTCGTTTTAAGGGGTTTAAAAGCAAGTGCATCGCGTTCTATGCTCC
>JBAQYK010000122.1:0-3485 GCA_049299995.1 Candidatus Methanoperedens sp. | reverse complement strand
TCCTGGGCGCCATATCCCTGACATATGGGATGCCCCTGCTTGTAGAACTCGGGATATTCTTCGATGTCCTGATAGGCGTTCTTATCATGGGAATCCTGATATTCAGGATAAACAAGACATTCGAGAGCATCGATACAGACATGCTTAAAACATTGATAGGATGATAGATATGATAGAATACCTGCTCCTTGCCCCTATCCTGACAGGCATATTATGTTTTTTCACAAAAACGCGAAAACAGGTTGAGGCAATAAGCATCTCAGGTTCAGTCGCCACGCTTATCCTGGGCTTAACGCTCGTGAACGAAGTATTCAAACATGATACTATAGTCTCATGGGAAAACGCCCTCTTTGCTGACGCTTTCAGTGCATTTATCGTACTTATTGTTTCCATAGTGGGTTTTGTGGCGTCGGTCTATTCCATCGGCTACATGGGGCATGAATTTAAACACGGGATTCTGGATTTAAGAAAATTAAGGTTTTATTACGTCCTTTTCCATATGTTCATGTTCACCATGCTTCTTGTGGGCGTAACAAACAACCTTGGTCTCTGGATTGCCATTGAGATGACCACCCTCGTATCAGCATTGCTGATGATTCTTTACTCAAGAAAATCATCAGTCGAAGCAGCATGGAAATACATGATAATATGCACAGTGGGCATTACTTTTGCGCTTTTCGGTACAATACTCACATACTACGGGGCTGTGAAGATTCTCGGGGAATCGGGAGATGCGCTTAACTGGACTTCACTTATCGCTGTCGCTGACCAGTTTGACCCTACTATAATGAAGCTGGCATTCATTTTCATCCTTATCGGTTACGGCACTAAAGCCGGTCTGGCGCCTATGCATACATGGCTCCCCGACGCCCATAGCGAAGCGCCAACGCCTGTAAGCGCTCTTCTTTCAGGCGTGCTTCTCAACTGCGCTATGTACGGAATCATCCGCTTTTATACCATAACCACGAAATCCACAGGCATAGATTTTACAAGCAACCTGCTAATCATTTTCGGGCTTTTATCGCTTGGTATTGCCGTGCCGTTTATCATCCTCCAGGAAGATTACAAACGTCTTCTTGCCTACAGCAGCGTGGAACACATGGGAATAATTGCAATAGGTATAGGTTTTGGCGGGATTTTTGGCGTATTCGGGGCGATACTTCACATGTTCAACCATGCGATGACAAAATCCCTTATGTTCTTTGGCGCGGGAAACATCCTCCTGAAATACGAGACAAAAGAGATTGATAAGGTAAGCGGCGTCATAAAATCAATGCCTGTAACAGGCAAGATGTTCTTCATCGGAGGACTTGCCATAACAGGTTCACCCCCTTTCAGTATATTCCTGAGCGAATTTACCATACTTACAGCAGGATTCATGCAGGGGCGTTATGTCTCATCGGTCTTATTCCTGTTATTCATAATTATGATATTCGCAGGCTTTTTCAACAACATAAGCAAGATGATATTTGGGGTGCCAAAACCCGGAATAGCAACCGGGGAAGTGAGCAGGTGGACGCTTGCAGCAATGGCGATACTGCTTGTGTTCGTGTTCGTGCTTGGCTTCTATATCCCGCCGGGTTTTTATGAGATGATTATGAAAGTCGTGAACGTAGTGGGATGATACGATGAACAGGGAATTCATAGACGCTATAAAAAAAGAATTCGGCAACAACATAATAGAAGAATCAAGTTCCCATAATGAGACTTATCTCACAGTAAAAAAGGATTCATTAACCAGGATTTGTGACTGCATTTACCATCGTTTCGACCTGCCGCTGATTTTGATGTTCGCCACGGATGAGAGAAAAAAGGACGGAAATTTTAAAATACATTATGTGTTCCCGGATAAAGATGATGCCTTCATTATAATAAAAATAAATGTCAATGAAAATAATCCCGGATATCCTTCCATTACACATAAGGTAGCGGCGGCAAACTGGTACGAACGCGAGATACAGGACATGTTTGGGCTGGTGCCTGCCGGTCACCCTGACCCGAGGCATCTTATACATTTTGAGGACATGCCTGCCGGCGTATATCCCCTTCGGAAAGATTTTGATATAAGGACAAAACCGCAAAGAGTAAAGGGTGAATATGTTTATCGCAGAGTTGAGGGCGAGGGCGTCTATGAGATTCCTGTGGGACCTGTTCATGCAGGCGTTATCGAGCCCGGGCATTTCAGGTTCAGTGTTGCAGGTGAGCCCATAATCAATCTTGAGATAAGGCATTTCTATACGCACAAAGGCGTGGAAAAATTATTTGAGAACATTTCCATAGATAAAGCCGTGTTTCTTGCTGAGAGAATATCAGGCGATAATTCGGTTGCACACGCCGTGGCATTCTGCCAGGCTGTTGAGAAAATCGCAGGCGTTACAATTCCTCCCCGTGCCAGGTATATCCGTACAATCCTCCTTGAGCTTGAACGGGTGTATAACCATCTGGGAGACATTGCAGGGATTGCAACCGACGTGGCTTTTGCAATGGGCGCCGCTCATGCCAACAGGCTTAAAGAAGAAATATTGCAATTAAACGAAAAAGTTACAGGAAGCAGGCTGCTTCGGGGAATGAATTGCATCGGAGGAGCGCGGCGCGATATCGGTGATAAGAAAGACGAGATTTTACTCAAACTATCAGAAATACAGCATGATTTCAAGGAACTTATGGAGTACCTGATGTCGATACCCTCTCTTGTGGACAGGATTGAAACCACGGGGCGCATCTATAACGATATCGCAAAAGGGCTGCATGTGGTGGGACCGGCAGCGCGGGCTTCTGGAATCGACAGGGATACGAGGCGCGACCATCCTTATGCCGCTTATCCTGAACTCAATTTCAAGGCGCCGTTGCAAAAAGGCGGCGATGTGTATGCAAGGACGGTTGTCAGGGCTGATGAAGTATGTGAATCAATAGGCATAATCGAGCAGGCGTTATGGTCTCTTCCTGATGGGGAGCTAAGGGCAATGGTTGGTGAAATCCCCGACGGCTGTGCTTTAGGGTACACTGAAGCGCCAAGGGGAGAAGCACTTTACTGGGTAAATATATCCAATAAGAGGATAGAAAGATGCAAGGTACGCGACCCGTCATTTTGCAACTGGCTTGCGATAGAGTATGCCGTGCTTGATAATATCGTTCCCGACTTTCCGATAATCAACAAGAGCCTGAGCCTGTCATATTCAGGCAATGACATGTAGGTGGAAAAATGCTTGATATCCTGAAAAAAACCCTTGAAACCGGCTCGCAAACCACTAAATATCCGCAAATCCCGGACGCTGCGCCAGCAGGATTTCGCGGGAAACCGCAGCTTGTATCAGATAAGTGCAATTACTGCGGTAAATGCGTAACTGCATGCCCGCCCGGCGTGATATGGCTGGCAGAAGCGGATAATGAAAAAATCCTTACATTATCATACTGCGGCTGCATATTCTGCGGAAGATGCGAGGAGGTTTGCCCGGGCGGCGCCATTAAACTCACGCAGGAATATG
>JBAQYK010000121.1:0-3896 GCA_049299995.1 Candidatus Methanoperedens sp. | reverse complement strand
GAGTTCACTCTTCGGTTGTTGGCATACATGCTCCTGACAGCAATTCCATCCCCTCCTCCTGTCCCGATGCCATCACCAGCTCTCAGCGGCGCTTTCAGGGATAATGAAAGTAATTTTTTCCTGTTATCATAACCAGCAACAGTGCCAAGTTCCGTACCGATATTGTAAGGATACTTTCTGCTCATCAGCTCGCTTCCGGGATTCCCAAAAAAATATCCTGTGGTAAATCCACGGTTGAACAATTGCAGTAGCGTGTGCTTTTCGTCTTCCGTTACCCGAAAGTTCCGCGGCGCTTCAAGATACCTGTCAATGAGTTTCCGGTAAACCCGCACAACTCCAGCCACGTATTCATGCCTTTTCATCCTGCCTTCTATCTTGAATGAGTCAATGCCAGCCTTAACTAAAGCGGGGATATTTTCGCTCATGTTCAGGTCTTTCGGGCTGAGGAGATAGCCTTCAATTCCATTCATCCCGTACTTTTTCCGGCAGGGCTGGGCGCAGTATCCGCGGTTCCCGCTTCTCCCTCCTATCATGCTGCTCAGGAGGCACTGCCCTGAATACGAAAAACACAGGGCGCCGTGGATAAATGTTTCAATCTCGATAGAGGTTTCTGATTTTATCCGCTTTATTTCTTCCAGCGATAATTCACGCGCAAGCACCACGCGCTTCACGCCCATATCCTGCAGGAACTTTACGCCCTCGATGTTGTGGATGGTCATCTGTGTGCTGGCATGGACAGGAAGTTGGGGAAGCTGCTCTCGTAATAACTTCAGGATTCCTAAATCCTGAACAATTACGGCATCGGCGCCGATGTTGCAGATGAATTGCAGATAATCGCAGGCTTCTTCAAGCTCGGAATCTTTGATTAGCGTGTTAACTGTTACATAGGCTTTTACGCCTCTTATATGCGCATAATCGATAGCCCATTCAAGTTCTTCTTTTGTGAAGTTAGAAGCGTACTGCCGTGCGCTGAAAACTTTTCCCCCGAAATACACGGCGTCTGCTCCGTTTTCTACGGCTGCTATCAGGGCTTCTTTGCTGCCGACAGGCGCGAGTATCTCAGGTTTGTGCATATGGATTATAATAATGGGCGGGGTTTAAAAATGTACTTACAAAAAAGTTCTTACTTTTTCCCCTTCTCCCCGTTCAACTTAAACAGTTCCGCAACCGCATCCAGGAACCGCTCATCGTCATGCTCAGCCGCATTCCTGAGAATCTTCGTAGGCTCTGCAAGAATCTGGTTGGCAAAAGAATGAGTCATGTCATCCAGCACCTCACGCTCTATATCCCCGATGGTATGGCGCGACATGAGTTTATTTATTGCCTCTTCCCGTTCCTTTTCCCGTATTTTTTCAACCATTGAATAAAGAGCCGATATGATAGTGTCCGCCTGCTGGCGCTTGTACTGCTTCTTGAGCAACAAAAGTTCTTCTTCGATTATGAGTTCTGCCTTTTTAGCTTCCTCTCTCCGTTTCTCAAGATTCGCCTCGCTGATGCTTCTTAAGCTGTCGATATTATGCAGGCTGACTCCGGGTATCTCCCCCACACTGTTTTCGATATTTCGCGGATTCCCGATGTCGACAAGCATGAGTTCTTTTTTCCGTTTATCCATTACACGTGAAATTATCTCATGGGTCAAAACATAATGCGGGGCTGAAGTTGCGCTTATTACCACATCCGACTTCGGGATGTACTTCTCCATCAACTCATACTTTACAGCCTTGCCGTTTAACTCGCAAGCCAGGGTCTCTGCCTTATCAAAAGTCCTGTTCGCCACGTAAATAACCTTTATATTTTTATTCGCAAGCGCTTTTGACACAAGCGTTCCCATCTCGCCTGCGCCGATTACCATAATTGTTTTCCCATCCAGTCCACCCTGGGTTTTCTCAGCCAGTTCAACTGCGGCAGAACCGATGGATACGGAGCCTTTATTGATTCCGGTCTCGTTCCGCGCGCGCTTTCCGACCTGTATCGCTTTATTGAACGCGGTATCAAGGGTTTTCCCGACGGCATGCGCTTTCTTTGCCATCATGAATAATTCTTTCATCTGCCCGAGAATCTGGTCTTCGCCCACTATCATAGACTCAAGACCACAGGCAAGGCGCAGAAGATGGCGCAACGACTCCTCATGGTCAAGAAAATCAATAATCCTCGATGAGACTTTCATGTGCTTTGCGAATTCAAGAAGCACCCTGCTTCCTTTTGGCGAAACGACATAAACCTCAACGCGGTTGCAGGTTTTAAGCACCGCGCATTCTTCAACGAGTTCATGCGATTTAAGACGAACCAAAAGCTGGTCAATGCCTCCATGCCATGCGCTCTCCATTTCATCTATGGTAGCCTTGGTATGCGTTATTAGCATGCTGGATATTTCAGTCATTTTTCCTTGCCTATATGTTTTGAAGCTATCATATATGCTTTTTCATATGATTCTTTAAATGCCGCCCATACTTCATTATCATTGATGATATTCCAGAGAATCTCTTTTCGTTTTTTCTGGTCTTTTATATTTGATTTTAGTATTTCGCGCATCTCGGTTTGAAGTTTTGCCATCTGTGCAAACTCTGGAGTTATGATTTTTTCGATTCTTTCACGGATATATCTTGAAAGCGCAGGGCTTTTTCCTCTCGTTGATATTCCGATTACAATATCTCCTCGCTCTATGACCGATGGCACAATGATATCTCCCATGGTATCGACGCGGTTTACGAGTTTCCCATTCATTGAAGCGAGCTTTCCTATCATTTCATTCAATCCGGAATCGTTCGTAGCCGGAATAACGATAAATGCATTTTTCAGAAATTGGGCTATCTCTTTTTCAGTAATGTCTTCTACCCGTATTAAAACCAGTTTTCCTTTATCAGACAATTGGTTTAAGCGGGCGGTGAATTCCCTGCTTACAACAGTTACCTTTGCATGGTCACAAAAAAGCGCAGCTTTACGTTCACCCACCTCCCCGCCGCCAAAAATAACAACTTCTTTTCCTCCAAGGTTAAGCATCAGGGGTAAAAAATCTTTCATAGCCTTACACCTGTTTTCTTAAATTCCTTCTCGCTGAAAAGTATGCCGTAATCCTTAATACCTGTCGAAATGGAAATCTCCCTTGCTATTTTCTCGCATTCTTCCCGCGAGTATGCATGTATCATGGTAAAAAGGTTATATTTCCAGTCAGGGTAGCGGGGACGTTCATAACAATGCGTGACTTCAGGGAAACCCGCCATTATGGCACCTATCTCTTCCACCCTTTCATCAGGGACGTCCCATGTGCACATGGCATTTGCTGTTATCCCGATAGCCCTGTGCCCGATAGAGGCGCCAAAACGCCTGATTACTCCTTCTTTTATAAGGTTATTTAGCCTGCTTAATACTTCATCTTCCGTGAGCCCAAGCCCCTCTGCTATTTGTTTGAAGGGTTCCGGGGCTACTGGTATGCCGTCCTGCGTATATTTCAATAACAGTATATCCATCTGGTCCATGTTTATCCGAAATATTTATCTAATTGATGTGCATATGTATAAATTGTAATGATAAAAAACGTTATAGAAGTAATAAATGAAACGATTGTTTTACCTGTGGCTATATTAACTTTCTTTTTATTGATATATATTGGGATATATCTCTGGAAAACAGACCCTGACGTGGTCCGGTCAAGAATTTTCTTAAAATACCATGATTTTAAAAAAGCTTTTTTATTGCTTGCAATATTCGCTTTTGTATTAATCCTTCACGTATCGCTAATATATATTCCGCATTTTTTTACATATTATTCCCCTTTAATATATGATATGCAGCGGATATTCGGATTAATCCTTGTCCTGGTTATGATCACTTTTGTGTACTACATTTTTAGAAGTATAACCAATAATGTAAACCATCAACAAAACATGGAGTAACGC
>JBAQYK010000120.1:0-1949 GCA_049299995.1 Candidatus Methanoperedens sp. | reverse complement strand
GATTTTGGGGGACCGCTTCACATCCTGGTAATCCCTGCCAGCCTGCATTTTATTGAGGCTGAAGCGCTTGTGAAATTGTGCGGCGCCCCGCCGGAAATTCTAAAATAGGATTATTTCAATTTTCTTTTTTCTTTGGCTAATTTCTTCTTCGCTTCGCCGCTGCCAGAAGCTGCTATTTTTTCAAGTTCTGCTATTTTTTCCTTCCGCTCGCGTTCTCTCTTTTCCATAATCTTTTTAGACATTGCCATGTAGCATATTTATGACAGTGATAGTATTTAAATTAATCCTATCCAGAATTCAGCCTGCGGAGAACATCAGACGAAACCGCTGTACCTGGCAGTTGCTCAGCATAACTGAGACTAAGTATCATTATTATTTATTTATAATTCGCAACCTTTTTATAGTATTGTAGCACTCAATTATCCAACAGTTCCCAAGAAGGAAAGGTGGTAATAATGAATTGCTATTAAAGCTTGGGCGCTGGGAAAAGAATGATGCAAAAACGAGAAGAATAAATAGTGAAACATGAGGATGGCAATTATATGAAAAAAATTATGATTCTGATGATAATGGTTTCAGCAATAGTGGCAGGCTGCGCAGGACCTAAGACCGAGATCCAAACTGAAGCTGGAAAAGTAACGGTACAAGAAGGAACTGGCATAGGACCTGAGTGGTGCAAAGCTGGCACTACAGCCAACGTGGACGTAGCATCAGCCGGTGGTCAGATGACGTTTGTGGTAAAAGGATTGACAACCTATAAAGGCAAACAGGTGTGTGAATCTGAAGGAAAATATACAGGGGCGGGAATAGAAATGTATTATACGCAATATTTCACTCAAGATGGAAAATACTCTGCTATGATTATAAAAGATTCATCTGGAAATGTTTTGAGTGAATACGAAGCACCGAATCCTTGAAATGCAAACCAATTGAAATAATAAATTATACTATTTATGCAGTCCCTAAAATTGCTGCATTTAAATGATGGTGAACACAGTAAAAAGATGTGTTAAGTTGGTAAGAAAGGAGGAAAAACATGGAACAAATAGACAGGTCAGTCGGTATTTTGAAAAACCCGCTGGCTGAATTGAATAAAGTAAAATCTGAACAGATAAGTAAGGATTACCTGACCAAGCAATATGTAGCGATCCTGGCATTAATACCTGCGGTTGCTTATATTATTGGTAATGGGTTCGTTGGACTTAATATGGGACCGCTCGGTAGTTTTAAATTTCCAATCGGAACGGCAGTTGTTGGCGGCGTATTGACCTATATTTTGAGTGTTGCAGGTTTCTATGTAACTGGCTTGGTGATTAATGCTCTTGCCCCGAACTTTGCCTCAAAACAAAACGAGAAACAGGCAATGAAGCTTGCAGCATACTCATATACGCCGGTGCTTCTGGGAGGGATATTCAATATCATACCAATGCTGGGCGTTATTGGCTTGCTGTTTTCGCTTTATGGACTTTATATTCTATATCTCGGCATACCTGTACTCATGGAAACACCTAAAGACCAGGCATTGACATACACCATTGTAATAGTAGTTGCAATGATGGTGATATATTTCGTCATGGGATCAATAACAGCAGCGATTACGTTATCGATGAGTCCGGTTCCAGGCATGATGGGATCGATTCCTTACCGATAATATAATTAGTGTGCATTTGTTTGCACACCCCATTACGTAAGAGTTCAGGCTGCGCAGAATATCAGGGAAAATAATCGTAAATGGTCTGGACGTATCTGACGGCAGCATTGACGTTACCGAATTAAGACGCAGGATGGGTTTGCTTCCCCAAAAACCCAATCCTCGTCCCATGTCAAAATGATAACATGACATACGGGCTGACTCCACGGAACTGCCGACAAAAAGAAACTTGACCAGACGGTTGAAAAATACCTGAAAATCGCAGGTCTCCGGGATGAAGTCAAAGACCGATTAAGGC
>JBAQYK010000119.1:0-6512 GCA_049299995.1 Candidatus Methanoperedens sp. | reverse complement strand
ACCCGTCTTCGTGACACAAAAGAATCCAATTTTGAGTTCGCGAGGTACCTTCGCCCAACCCAGAGCGAGATGGGGGTTGTAGACAAAGCCGCGCTTGAGGAGGTAAAACTCACAAAAAGATTCATCTATAAAGCTTATGACACCACTTGCCTTGTCGAGAATGATGAAGAGCCGCCGCGCGAACTTAACCAGGAAGCAATTGATTTTACGCTCATGATTGCGCGCATGCTGAACATGAACATCGTTGATGAACTCTACACCATGCGGAAAATAGTCATCGACGGCTCCAACACATCGGGTTTCCAGAGGACGGGGCTTGTTGCTACGGGAGGATATCTCACATCAAAAGGAGGTCGTGTGGGCGTGGATGTGCTCTGCCTTGAGGAAGAAGCCGCGCAGAAAGTTGAGGACAGGGGAGATTCGGTGATATATTCACTCGACCGCCTGGGAATTCCGTTAGTTGAGATAGGTACTGCGCCGGATATCGTTTCTCCTGAACATGCAAGAGAGGTGGCAGAACATATCGGGATGATACTTCGCTCAACAGGCAGGGTAAAACGGGGACTTGGCACAATAAGGCAGGATGTAAACATATCAATTGCAGAAGGCGCAAGAGTGGAGATAAAAGGAGTACAGGAGCTTGCGCTTATAGAAACCATTGTTGAGCGGGAGGCTACGAGGCAGGTAAATTTATTGGAAATAAAGAGAGAACTTAACAAAATAAAGGCAGCAGTTTCGGATAAAATAATCGATGTCACTTCCGTGTTTTCAAATACTACCTCAAAAGTAATATCTAAAGCCCTGAAGGGCGGAGTGGTGTATGCAGTGAATCTGCCGGGGTTTGCCGGATTTACTGGCAGGGAAATCCAGCCCGGCAGGCGCCTGGGTACCGAGTTCTCCGACCGCGCCAAGAAATCCGGCGTTGGAGGCATATTCCACACGGATGAACTGCCTAATTACGGCATCACAGAGGATGAGGTTAATGCGCTCAGGAATGCTGTGGGCGCGCAGGATAGGGATTGCGTGGTCATGGTGGCTGATACGAAGGAAAAGGCGCAGGGCGCAATGGAAGCAGTTATTATCCGCGCGCGTGAGGCGCTGGCGTGTATCCCTGAAGAAACAAGGCGGGCGCTTCCTGATGGGAACTCGGCTTATATGAGACCTCTTCCAGGCGCAGCGCGCATGTATCCTGAGACTGATGTGCCGCCTGTGGTGATAACAGAGGAGAGAATCGGGAATATAAAATTGCCTGAACTTATCGGTGAGCGCATAGCCAGGTACAGGCAGCAATTCGCCCTTAACGATGAACATGCGAACCAGATTGCGCGCTCAGTCAATGTCCTCATTTTTGAGAAGATAATGCAGGAGGTACCGAAAGCCAGTGCAACCACAGTGGTGCGAACGATTGAGACTATCTTATATGAACTTGAGAAAGAAGGCGTGCCCACAAATAAGATTACGGAAGAGCATCTTATTGCGCTTTTCAAACTCCAATCAGAGGGAAAGATTCCAAATGAGGCTATCAGCGGAGTTCTAAAAATTATTGCCGGCAAGCCTGAATTACCTGTCGATAAGGCTGCGGAATCTCTGGGAATAGGAGTTGTGGATGCAGGAGAATTGGAAGCTGCTATTGACAGACTCATAGAATCCAGGATGGATTTCATTAAGGCGAAAGGTCTGGATTCAGCAGGACCGTTGATGGGCGTAGTCATGAAGGAGTTCAGGGGCAAGGTGAGCGGTCAGGAAATCAGCAGATTATTGAAAGAAAAGATTGCGAAAAAACTGGGCGCATAGTTTTAAAACCTCATCGCCTTCCTCTCATCCCCACTCCAATCTCCACCGCCCTCCCCGCAACCTCAACAGCATCCCTCCCAAGCAGCCTTATCATCGCCTCTTTCCCGACCCCTCCTTTATCATAAATCACCTCAGGAACCCTGCTCGCGCTCTTGATGGCTTCGCTCACGCCCCATTCCATAGTGGAAACTCCTTCAGGCTCATCCTCCCTTGAGAAAGTCGCTATGCCCAGTCCGAGCTTTTCACAGGCAGAAAGCGCCTCCTCTGAATACCGTATGTTCATCGCAGCCTTCATCGAATTATTAAATTGCATCGCTGTCAGCGCTATCCTCGCCACATGGCTGCTTGCCCCGAAGGATACGCAGCCCACGGCATGAGCCAACCCCTTTAATTTGACAATTCTTCCTGAAACTGCGGCGACATCCGAGAATGAAGATGCGCTTGATACTGCCATCACAAGGTTGCAGCCGACTTCGGGTATAAGCTCTGCCGCCATGCTTTTTTCAATCATCTCGACAGCTTCCTCCACGTTTTTTATTACGCGGTATTTTTCAGCTTCTGCCAGCGTGTATGCAAGCTGGTTCACAGGCGCGGCGCCGCCCCCGATTTTCACGCCTGCGAGTATCGCATATTCAACAAATCTCTTGGCGCGCCGGGCAGCTTCTGCAAGCGACGCGCCTTTTGCTATCTCGGCAGTGAGCGCAGCGGAATGAGTACACCCTGAGCCGTGCGTGCCGCCTTTTAACAGCTTTCCTTCGATATACGTGTATTCCCCATCGAAAAGAACATCAGTCCCTTCAAGATGCCCACCTGTAACAATCACAGCCTTTGCGCCGAGGTCATGGATTTTCTTTGCAGCCTTTTCAGCGTCCTTTATATTCTTTATTTTTAAGCCGGACAAACGCTCAGCTTCAGAAACGTTAGGCTTAACCACCAGGGCAAGAGGCAGGAGTTCTTCTATCAAAACCGAAACTGCTTCGTCTTTCAGCAATTCCCCGCCAGCCTCTGCCGCCATCACGGGGTCAACCACCAGAGGGAGCTTTTCTTTCTTAACCAGCTTCGCAACAGTCCTGACGATTCCGGGAGAAGAAAGCATCCCGGTCTTGGCGCAATCTATCCTGATGTCGCCCGTCACCGCATCGAACTGCTCTTTGATGAACGATACCGGAATATCATAAGAATTCATGACGCCTCTTGTGTTCTGCGCCGTAACTGAGGTAATAACGCATGTTCCATGGACGCCAAGCGCCGCAAAAGTCTTTAAATCCGCAGCTATACCCGCGCCTCCGCCTGAATCCACGCCTGCTATGGTGAGTGTCGTTTTCATCATGCAAAAATGGCTTGCATACATTATAATAGTTCCAGTCGGGAATTAAGCGTCTGATGACCGGACACATCAAAGCATGGAAAAGTGAATATAAAAGCTGGAAAGGAGGGCGCTATTCCCCGGGGTTATTAAATTCTCTTGACAGGAGAGGGCGCCTGCTGGATGCGGGCTGTGGAAGCGGGAAATATGCTATCCCTCTGGCTATGCGGGGGTTTGATGTGATTGGTCTTGATGTGTCGCTTAATGCTTTGAAGATGGCACGCGGGCGGGCGGATAATAGAAAACTAAAAATCGAGTTTATGACCGGGAACGTGTATCATTTGCCTTTTTCAGATTGCTCTTTTGATGTTATATGGTGCTATGGGGTGCTTCAGCATTTATTATTGAAGGAAAGGGAGCTTGCAATAAGCGAATTCAGGAGGATATTGAATGAAGACGGGATTTTGTTCATCGAAGTCCTAGGGAAAGAGGATATGAGATACGGCGGGGATGAGATCGAGCCTGATAGTTTTGTAAGGAAAAATGGTATCATTTACCACTATTTTAATAAAATGGAACTTGGAGAGCTGTTAAAATCAAAAAATTTCTCATGTGAGATTACCGAATCCCGTAACGAAAAGAGGTTTTATGGGAGCTCTTATATGCGGCACATGATTTCTGCTGTCGCGAAAAAAGATTAAATATTCGTGGGTATATGATATGATATTATGAAACAAATACTAATCCTGGTATTGTTAGTCTATCTTATTTCGGGGTGCGTGGACACAAAACCGCAAGATGTGATTTATAATGGCGAAGTTATTCCTGAGTATTCGCCTGTTGTTGATATTGCTAAGAAAGACCTTGCGGGGAGATTGAACATCCCTGTTGAAGAGATAATGCTGGTAAAACAGGAGAAAGTTGATTGGCAGGATACAAGCCTGGGCTTTCCGGAAGAAGGCATGATGTATGCGCAGGTGATTACTCCGGGGTTTCGGATTATACTGAAAGCAGAAGGCAAATTCTACGAGTACCACAGCGATTACAAGCGGGTGGCGGGACCGAAAGAAGTATCATACTGATTATAGGCATGGCTAAGGCGGTTCGGTTACAAAAATTTAAATAGTATGTTCTTTAAATAATGCTTTGATGGCGAAAGCGTCTCTTAAAAAGGTTTTTATTAAGAATTTTAAAAGCCTTCATGATTGTGAAATCGATATTGAGAAGATGAATGTAGTGGTGGGGGCGAACGCTTCGGGGAAATCAAATCTAATTGAAGCGTTCAGGCTTTTGAAGAAAATTTATGTTGATAAAGATAGTTTCCCTTTTTTAGAGTGGTGGGGTTATGACAATGTGGTGTGGCAGAGGAAAGAAGAGCTACCGATAATTATTGGATTGCTTTTTGATATTGAAGGTTATGATGTCTATTTTGAGACTAATTTTACTGGAATGGGGGGTAAATTCCAGATTTTACGAGAAGTATTAGATTTTAAAGGTTATTTGAAATTTGAGAAAAAAGGGGAATGGATGACGGTAATACATGATGTAAAATTTATAGATGCTGTTATTAAAAAACCTCAAGAATACGATGTAAGTTCTGAAGAAAAAACAGTAATTAATAAGCAAAAAGAAAATCTTATAAAAGAAGCAAGAGTTAGATTGGGGTCGGAGGCAAGACTTGTAGATATAATTCAAGAAATTCAGGAGATTGGATATGGGAATGAACTCGAATCTGCTAAACTATCTTATGAAATATGGGATTTTGAGGATTGGAAAATTCTGGCTCCAGTTGTCCATTGCGAAACAAACGATTACTCTGAAGATGTTTATAATGTTGCATCAGAAATTATACTTTTTACCCTCAATAAACTATTGATTCTCTACCCCCTAAATATTCGCTCGATGAAAAGCCCCCAACCTTTCAGAAGAGAAGAAATCCTCAAAGAAGATGGGGGCAATATCGCGAGCGTGTATCACACCATTTATCTCAAAGAAGGCAAAATTCCTGAAGAAATTTACAATCCACTTTCAATGGTTTTCCCAAAAATAGATGTGCGCCCGCATATCACTGATGACGGCAGGGTCATGATAAAATTCTTTGAGGATGGACTTGAACTTTTACCGCCCAACACCTCCGACGGATTCTATAAAATTTTAACCGTACTAACAGCGATTTATTTAAAACCGCCCCTGCTCATAATCGATGAAATTGAGAACTCCCTTCATCCATCCACGTTAGAGCTCATTTTAGATACAATAAAAATAGGTGACACGCAGGCAATAATCACCACGCATTCGCCTGTTGTGGTTGATATGACTGAACTCAGTAACATTATTCTTGTGGAAAAAGAACAGGGAGAATCCAAATTTAAACGTATAAAAGACCCCGAAAAAATAAAGGAGTTCTTGATAGAAAAGGGTATTACTTTTAGCGAGGGCTGGATTTACGGAGACCTTTTTAAAACCGAAAAACAGGCATGAACATAAAAATAATCTCCGAGGACGATTACGGCGGCGCATTTCTAAAAAACGTAATTGTGCGGCTTAAAAATGAAAAGCTGGTTGGAAACATAACTGTGAAAGGCTCAAAGCCCATGCGTCCTTTATGCAATTTCAAGCTTGACAGGATTTTAAAGAGCTTTGATGGCTCATGTGATAAGATTATTATCATGCTTGATTCTGATGATCCTGAAAAAACTGAAAACCGGCGCGCAAACATTGAACGCCATAAACCAGATGACTTGGAAACTCCCGTCGAAATTATCCTGACAGATTATGAGATTGAAGAGTGGATATGTATCAGTAAAAATCTGAAATGGAAGCACTCAAAACCTTCTGAAGAGCTAAAAAATAAGTTCAACTATACAAAGAGCAGTCTTCCAAGATACGCCAGCGAATTGGATTTTGATGAACTTCAAAAGAAATGCAAATCTTTCAAGGCTTTTCTCAAAGCTTTGACGCCATAACAAACATGCATTAATGCAAATCATGCATAATATCGCCTTTTTTCCTTGAAATGTTTACCCATCAACAGCCCCGCAACCACCCCGCTCAGGTGCGCGCTGCGTGCGATTGCATCACCCGAGCCTATGAACAAAAGGTCAAGCAGAGCGAAAAATATCAGCGCATGTGTGATTTTCATGGGAACAAAATAAACATATATTTGCATATCCGGAGCCAGGACAGCGAGGCATGCAAATACCCCGAATAAGGCGCCGCTTGCTCCTACGGCAAGGGCGAAAGACCCGAGGACATAAACAGACCACAGCGAATAACCAAGAGCAGCGATGATTCCCGAGCCGAAAAATACCATCAGGAACCGTTTTCCTCCTATCCTGCGCTCAAGCTCCGGTCCGAAGAAGAATAAAAACATCATATTGAACAAAATATGAATCGGTCCTGAGTGAAGGAA
>JBAQYK010000118.1:0-3039 GCA_049299995.1 Candidatus Methanoperedens sp. | reverse complement strand
GATACTTACTTCGGGCTGTTCTGCAAGGCAGCGCTCGAAGCTTTCCATTATCGCAGATATCCTGGCATTTGTTTCATTTATGCCTTTTCCTGAGTAAATTGATATTGCGCCAGCCGCTGCGCTTGGTCTTATTGCTGAGAAAACAGGTATCCCGACGCGGTCAAGGTCAGTGATATTTGCGATACGGGTAACGCCTATCTTCGGGAGAAGCTTTGTGGTATTAGCAAGCGTGGTTTCAGGGTGAAAGACGCGCTGGGTGTCCTCAAGATATTTGACATTCGGATCAATTTTGATTGTACTCATTTGATTTGTCCGTTATTTATTACCAACTATCGACGAATATAATAAAAAGCTTTGCTCGTAAAGATATTGTCTAATTATAGGGATATAACCTGGAATCTCTATCTTTTTCGGCATTTATTGGCCATGAAGACTCCATTTCATATTTTTTCGAAAACGTGTTTAGCTCCCCAGTAATAGTTATTCTTACCTTTTGACTTGACAATCACCTCGTCAGCATGCACATTCCCCTTTATTTCAGGTTTCAACGTCTCTGTATAATCTCTTATCAAATTGGAATAGTGTCGACACCATAGGAGAACCATCCACCGAGATACTTTTACTCCATGATGCTGCCACATGTAATCCTTAACTTTGCCCAGCGAAAGACCGCTCTTGTAGAGAGAAACCGCCTCTACGATTTGCTCTTTTTGAAAACGCCGTCTTAAGAATCCATCATCCGGAGTGAATTTTGTACTGCAGCTTTTGCATTTTCGCAGTCTTTTCCTCGTGGATTTATTATACCTGTAACCCCGCCACACGCTGTCCAGACTGCCACATTCTGGACATTTATACATCTCTTCGACCATAATCGCCAATATTTATATATGAATTAAATATTATTTAAGCATATCCCTCAAAATTTACAATCCCCGCATGACGCTATTTTTTCAGACTATATTTGCCACTATTTGTTCTCTTCAAAATTTACAATATCAGTTGCGATACATTCAAATGCTATAAAAACAGTAATAAACGCTCATGGCAAAAAAGAAAGAAGGCAGCGGTCTCATGTCCTCGGCTGGCTTAATGAGGTACTATGATGCCGAGGAAACTGCAACGATAGTGGATCCGAAAACAGTTGTTACAATAGCAGTGGTAGCAGGTTTATCTATTCTGGTTTTAAATGCATATTACGGCATATGGCCATAATTTTATATCTGGCACAAACCTTATATATCACGAATAATAATTTATAATCAAGGCGTCTCACCGACCAAAGCCTCTTGAACGAAAACCTCTATCCAAGTTCTGTTGAACGTGTTTTATGTGGGACGCCTCTTTTTCTGTAATAATCAGGCGATTTTCCCCATAATTTTTACAATCATGCTGATCTACAGCACGATTTCTCCCGTCCTCTCATAAGTCTTGAGCCCTGGAGGCAGTTTTTCCCTGAATTCCTTTCCTCTTAGCGCCTCAAGGAACAGCTTAATCTCCCTGCTCTCTAAAAGTCTCTTGGGGATTACGAAATCATACTCTTCGTCTGCAATTTTAATGAACTTCAACCCGTTCAGTTCAGCTGCCGGACGGATACCGACCCCAACATCCGCTTTTCCAAGCTTAACCGCAGCGGCAATTGCGCTGTGGGTTTTTGCTTCGGTATGATAGCCGTCTATACTGTTTATAAGCTCTTCGAATGACACCCCGCGCTGCCTTGCAATTTCTTTGAGTTTCATGTCAGTCATGACCCGTGTTCCAGAACCGGTATTGCGGTTAATAACCCGCACGTTGACAATATCCTCAAATTTCGTTATGCTGCTATCCTTTCTTACAATCAAGCCCTGTTCTCTCAGGTATCCTTTGACAATAACAGCGTTATTTATTTTGAATTTTTCAAGGTATGGAACGTTATAAACACCGGATTCGTCAAGCAGATGCACTCCTGCAATATCAGCAGTCCCATTCCGGATAGCGCCCAAGCCGCCTGAAGAACCCGCATTAATCACCCGTATTTTCATCGCGGTCAAATCAGAAAGAGTGTCAAGCCCCAAACAATGGGAGCCCACGAATAATAAATCCGGGGCTTCAGGTTTTCCAAACAAATTGACCTTCACGTCTTCTCCTGCCTCTATCATCTCCACACTTGCCGGTATTTCAATAAACCCGTCCGCTTCTGAAAGTGTGGTGATAGCGCCGGAACCTTTCTCGATCGGGTATGCCACGCCCCTGATAACGCCGACCGGAAGAAGCTGGCTTCGCCCTTCTGAACGTATCCGGGCAGCCAGTTTTGCGTTTATTTGTATGCGCTCTTCTTTTTTTCCCGTCATTTTCCTGATAAGCGGGGCTACGAATTCATTGAAAATGATGAGCGAAGAGGAAGGATATCCTGGAAGACCAAAAACCGGTTTTCCAAATACCTCCCCGATGATTGCAGGTTTTCCGGGTTTGATATCTATTCCATGGGCAAGAACTGTCCCGTTTTCCTCGATAATCCTGTACATAATATCGCCTGAACCCGCTGAAGTGCTGCCTGAGGTGAGGATAATATCGCAGTTCTTTGATGCATTTTCCAGCGCGTTTTTCATTTCATTCTCATCGTCATGGACGATGTTGTACCGGATTGCAGTACCCCCGCAGTCTTTTACTCCGGAGGATATCGAAAAAGAATTTATATCATATATTTCACCTGCATGCAGTTCGCAACCAGGCTCAGCAAGCTCATTTCCTGTTGAGATGATTCCGACATCCAGCCCAAAGACACTGATTTTTTTTTTGCCGATTGCTGCCAGGACACCGATTTCCCGTGCGCCAAGAACTGTTCCTGTTCTCAATACCCGCTCTCCAGCCATGATATCCGCGCCTGCATGCATTACATTCTCATTGATGGAAACAGGACGCATGATACTCAAATCTTTATCAATAGAGGTGTACTCTACCATCACCACGGCGTCGGCGCCCGCAGGCATAACAGCGCCTGTTGCAATCTCAGCGGCTTCGCCTCTGTTTACCTGGAAATCAGGATTTATTCCTGCAGGGATT
>JBAQYK010000117.1:0-1827 GCA_049299995.1 Candidatus Methanoperedens sp. | reverse complement strand
TGACTTTTATCAGGTCCCGGACATTGTTGATTTCAACATCATCCATGCGTACCAGGATGTCTCCTATCCTCAACCCTGATTTATCTGCTTCGCTTTTTGGTATTACATTGGTAACCATTACCCCTTTTTCAATGGGCAGTTTGTAGTATGCCACCATTTTGGGATTTACATCCACAGCGTTCATACTTATCCAGGGTCTTATGATTTCACCGTGCTCCCGCAACTGCTCTGCTATCCACATAGCTGGCTGAATCGGGATGGCAAACCCGATGCCCTGGGCAAAAGGTATGATGGCGCTGTTTATTCCTATCACGACACCTGAACTGTTAATAAGAGGACCGCCGCTGTTCCCCGGGTTAATGGCTGCATCTGTCTGTATCAGCCCTTCCATGAATGTAGCCTCAGTCTGGATGGAACGGTTCAATGCGCTTACAACACCTGCCGTGACCGTGGGGCCCCCGACAAGACCTAACGGGCTGCCTATTGCTATCGCCATCTGTCCTATCTTGAGATTGTTATCCTTTGCCATCTCAGGCACGGGCAGGTTGCTGGCATCGATATGGACTACTGCAAGGTCCATAATGGTATCAATGCCCCTGAGTTCTCCCGGGAATGTCCTTCCGTCCTCCAGCGTCACTTTTATCTCTGTTGAACCCAGCACAACATGGGCATTGGTCAGAATACAGCCCTTCTTATCGATTACAAAGCCTGAACCAACTCCCGGAACAGGATGCACATGCAGGTAAGCATCTTTCATGAGCTTTACTTCACTGATGTTCACAACGCTCGGTATCACCTTTTCCACAGCCGCAACAACGGTATCGTCAAAATCCGCCATATTTGTTACTCCAACCATCATATTACATCATGATATTATGTTAATATAGCGGTCTTGATTGGTGAGCTTCACTATCAAATACAACACATATCACCCACGGCAATAGTTTAATCAATCCGTAACTTCTTTTCTCAATAACAGGTATGCAAGCCCCAGTCCGGCAATACCATATACAAGAAGAGGCAGCAAAAATCCCGCATGCGCGCCAGAACCTTCCTGGTAGATAAGCACCGAGTTCAATGCTTTGATACCCATTGTAATCGGAAGAGCATTGCCCAGCTTTACCATCAACGGCGGCATGGTCTCAAAGGGGAAAAACACTCCTGAAAGGAAGAGCATGGGAATGCTCAGCACCAGGGATAAGAGCATAGCAGTATTCTCAGATTCGGCAAACGTCGCAAGCGCCATTCCTATGCCTATAAAAGCTGCCGAATAAACAAGGATAACGAGGAACAAACCGCCAAGCTGGTTTACGGGGATGACAATACCATAGAGCAGGAAGGCAACAACTATCATGATAATCCCCTGTAGCAACGCAATGAGGATAAGCGCAGCTGTCTTTTCAAGGATGAACCCTTCCAGTGAAATGGGCGTAAGCAGCGTCCGTATCAGGGTTTTTTTAGACCTTTCCTGGACTATGGTTATGGAAGCCAGAAGGAACGAAATGAACATAAGCACAATAGAAATAATACCGGGCATAAGGAAGTCAAGATAAGACCTGTCTTTGAACACAACCTCCCTTTCAAGTTTTATGGGTGCAGCAACTGTGCTGGGTGATCTTGATATCACCTCGCCAAGGACACCCTTTGTCAAGTCGATTTTTTTTACCAGGCCGCCTGTGCTATTGGACATCTCAGCCGCGAGGTCATTCATCTGGACAGAAACACCAGATGATTGGTTTTTGACATTTTCAAGGGCAGAAATGGATGCCTCGATATTAGTTATATTCCCGTGAATGTTGGATATCTCGATAGTGTAATTGCCTATGG
>JBAQYK010000116.1:0-2051 GCA_049299995.1 Candidatus Methanoperedens sp. | reverse complement strand
CTATTAAAGGGATTAAAGAAAAGGGGCTTTCTGATTTGAAAAAGGCGATAGAGCTGGATAAATCCCTAAAAGAAGAAGCGAAGAAAGACAAGGATTTTGAAAAGCTCTGGGATGATGAAGATTTTAAAAAATTGGTTGGATGAGGTCAGATAAATTCTCTGGGAGTGTATTGAGTTCGTAACTAATCATCCCCCTCCCGCCTTCCTCTTCAACTCCGCCAGCGCATTCAGCGCCTCAAGCGGCGTCATCGCATCCACATTGAGCTTTTTAAGTTCCTCGATCACCGGCGATTCCTTTGGCGCTTCAGGCTCAAAAAGCATAAGCTGCGTATATCGAGCGCTGTCCTTTCCCCTGATAGCGCTCCCGTTCTCCACTTCCTTCAGTATCTCCTTCGCTCTCTGCGTCACCTTAAGAGGCACGCCGGCAAGCCTTGCCACATGGATGCCGTAGCTCTTATCGGTGGCGCCGGGTATAATCTTCCTCAAAAACACAAGGTCGTTGCCTTCTTCTTTCACTGCGATATGAAAATTCTTCACGCGCTTCAGGACGCCTTCAATCGCCGTAAGCTGGTGGTAATGCGTGGCAAAAAGCGAACGAACGCCCACGCGGTCTTTATTATGGATGAATTCCACCACGGCTTTAGCAATGCTGTACCCATCGTAAGTGCTTGTGCCCCTGCCTATTTCATCAAGAAGGATAAGGCTCTTCGGGGTTGCGTTGTTCAGTATGTTCGCCAGTTCCACCATCTCTATCATGAAAGTGCTCTGACCGCTCGCAAGGTCGTCAAAAGCCCCCACGCGCGTAAATATCCTGTCAACGAGCCCGACAGAAGCGTAGGAAGCTGGCACGAAACATCCGAGCTGCGCCATTATCACAATCAGCGCGGTTTGCCTCATGTATGTGGATTTCCCTGCCATGTTAGGTCCTGTTATTAGCAGGAACTGGTTCTCCTGGCAGTCCATGCTGGTATCGTTGGGGACAAAACCTCCGGGAATTGCATGCTCGACAACAGGATGCCTCCCGTCGCGGATGAGGATATTGCAGCTATCGTTCACCTCAGGTCTTACATACCTGTTATTTACTGCCGCCTCTGCAAAGTTTGCTAATACATCAAGTTCCCCGATGGCTTGCGCCGTTGTCTGAAGCTCTTTTGCTTTGCCTGCGACAACCGAGTTAATCCCTGTGAAAAGCTCGTATTCAAGCGCCATTCGTTTTTCATCAGCAGAAAGAATCATCACTTCTTTTTCCTTAAGCTCGGGCGTGTAGAATCGCTCCCCGTTTGCAGTTGTCTGCTTTCGGATATAATCCTGCGGAACCTGCGAAAGATTGGCTTTAGTCACCTCGATGTAATAGCCAAACACGGAATTATACCCGATTTTCAGGGATTTTATTCCGGTGCGCTCCCTTTCCTTTTGCTGCATCTGTGCTATCCAGTCCTTGCCGTGGTGGGACAAATTCTTAAGCTCGTCCAGCTTTTCGTTGTATCCTTCTTTTATCATCCCGCCCTCGCGAACGCTCACTGGCGGTTCATCCACGATGGCGCGCTCAAGCAGGCTTACGATATCTGAATAATCGCCAAGCTGCGCCATCAACCCTGATAATAGCCCGGATTTAACATCGCTCTCTTTAAGTGATTTTATAATCTCAGGCACTGCCGTGAGAGAAACCTTCAGGGCGATAAGGTCACGGGCATTTGAGTTGCCGTACACAATCCTGCCGATAAGGCGCTCGATGTCGCGAATGATGGAGAACTGCTGCCGCAAATCATAGCGAAGCAGTGTTTTTTTTACAATCTCATCCACGGCATCCAGCCTTTCAGTTATTTTATTAACCGAGATTAAAGGCAAAAGAAGCCATCTCCTTAGCAGCCTTCCACCCATCGGGGTTTTTGTCCGGTTAATGACTGATAAAAGAGAACCAGTTGTTTCCCCCCTGACACCCTGTATTATCTCAAGATTCCGGAGAGTGATTGAATCCAGCACCATGAACTCATTTTCAAAATACGTTCGAACCTCCTGGATGTGTTTCAGGTCACGCATCTGGGTTTTTTG
>JBAQYK010000115.1:0-2263 GCA_049299995.1 Candidatus Methanoperedens sp. | reverse complement strand
GATTTAATCCCAACGACCGGTTTACCAGAGGGTATCACCTTCATGGGTAGCCATGAAACCTATGTGGAGATTGGCGGTTCTTTAATAAATGCAACCGAAGGTGTTTACAGGAATAAAGGAGAAGATTTTTACATCCAGGTAATTAAAAACAACGATACTGATGACCTAATTGCCAGGTATAAGTCGATGTATAAAAACGTAAGATACGAACCATTTCAGGAGATTTCTTTAAACGGGCATAAAGCCACCCAGATTACGGATTATACCACTATAAATGGCAAGCAACAGCCAAATTATGCCGTGATATGGGCAATAGAAAAAGCCACGATTATAGTCAGTTCGCCCACTGCCGATATCCAGGCAGTGATTGCCCTTGCGACCGCAACAAAGTCCTAGAGCAAACCCATCATCTTGTGCGTTTGCGGTATAGCGCGCACATCCTTTAATTTTTTACCGGCAAAATCCATCAGTTCAACCAATTGCCTTGAAGTTATTTTTCTACTCGATGTTACAGGTTGAAGTATAAAAGGAATGTTCGGGTCTATCGATGCAACGCCATCCACGGCAAGGGATATTGATTGTGTGGTAGTTTCAGGAAGTATTATCACTTTCACAAAAGTCGTTGATGTGTCGTTAAATACGGATATTGTTTCAAGCTCGTTCTTCAACAGTTCAGTGTAATGGTCTGTAGATTCATGTTCCGGCAATTTAATGTCGCACGACGCTATCGAAATCATGTCTTTCAGTTCCCGGGCTTTTTGTGGAAAACCGGCATTGGTCTCAAGGTATAATGGATATTCCAGATTCAGCGTCTTAATAAAATCTGCATGAATAAGCGGCTCTCCCCCGGTCAGGCTTACATGCCTTGTTGAAGGCGACCACAATTTTCGTATTATTTCTTCCACATCCTCCCTGCCCAATGGACTTTTAATTTTATAGAAGTCGCCGCTTCCCGGCGTTTTTTCAACCATGCAAGAGCCGGAAACATTGCGGGTTTGCGGCGTATCGCAATATGCGCAGTGAAGCTGGCACTCCTCAAAACGCACAAATACCTGCCGTGTTCCTACATACGGCCCTTCACCCTGGATTGAATTAAAAATTTCGCTTATATGTGCAAGCATCTTCCGCTATTTTACAAAATCAATCCCGTATTTTGCAGTTGAAATATTTCCCTTTGTGTCTTTACCCATTATCTGCGGAGACGTGACGCCTGTGACTACTATCATTGTCCTGATGACGTTCTCAAGTTCAGGCTCTACCGCCGCGCCCCAAATTAACCGTGCCTTGGGGTCTATACGGGTATAAAGTTCATTAACCACGCTTTCCGCTTCTGCTATTGTCATATCAGGACCGCCCACCACATTAACAAGAGCTCCTGTGGCGCCTGAAACATCAACATCAAGCAACGGGCTCCGGAGCGCCTTCTGCACGGATTCTATGGCTTTGTTTTCGCCTTCTGCCTCTCCCAGACCTATCATCGCCACGCCGCTCTTCTGCATAATCACCCTTACATCGGCAAAGTCAAGATTAACAAGTCCCGGCTTTGTTATCAGTTCGGTTATTCCCTTGACAGAGCGCATCAGCACTTCATCGCATACTTTAAAAGCCGCCTGTAACGGAAGGTGCGGCACCACTTCAAGCAACTTATCATTGGGAATCACAATTACCGTATCAACAGTCTCACGCAGCCGCTCAAGTCCCGCTTCTGCGTTATCCATACGTATTCCCCCTTCGACCGAGAAGGGAAGCGTTACTACTGCTATGGTCAGGGCTCCTGCATCCCGTGCAATTTCAGCAACCACCGGTGCCGCTCCTGTGCCTGTTCCCCCGCCAAGACCGCATGTGATAAAAACCATATCCGCATTATCCACCGCTTTTTCTATCGACGGCTTGGATTCCTGGGCTGCATCCTGTCCTATCTGCGGAAGGCTTCCTGCGCCCAACCCTCTTGTCCTGTTCCGTCCGATAAGGATTTTCCTGGGAACTTTAATATTCAATAGATGCTGGGCATCTGTATTAATTGCATACAGTTCTGCCCCGACTATCCCTTCTTCCCACATTCTCTTGATGGTATTTGAGCCAGAACCACCGCACCCGATTACCACAATATTTGTCTTTAATTCCTGTAAAATCTCCGCAAGTTCCTTATCTGTTTCCCCGGTAATAGGAATCGGGGATTCACCTGCTCTTGAAATTGCTTCTTTTATTATTGACTCCATACTTTTTCTCCTCGATCGTTTATTTTAATTCAATTTGATGGCTC
>JBAQYK010000114.1:0-4879 GCA_049299995.1 Candidatus Methanoperedens sp. | reverse complement strand
ATTCTCTGCTTTCCCTGATTATCAGCGCAATTTTCATAATTGTCGTATTATTGGGGATATACATCGTATATGATACGATTAAAAAAGATGTAAGAACATAATAAATATATGACATCTTTTGAGGATTTTGCAAAAATCTGCAACATGATAGAAGGTATTTCAGGTTCACTTGAGATGACTTCGATTGTGGCAGAATTCCTGAAACTTGTGAGTGATGAAGAGCTTGAGATTGCAACCCGTTTTATTATGGGACATGTTTTTCCTGTCTGGAGCAAAGAGGAACTCGGGATTGGTCCCGGACTTCTGTATTCCGCGGTATCTAAAACATCGTCGCTCCCTGTTAAACAGGTAGAAAGCCTGGTCAAGGAGACCGGGGATATTGGCATCGCTGCCGAAAAAGCAATCACATCTGGCAAAACCCGTTTGAGTTTTTTTTCTGAAGGAGAACTTTCCATTAAAGATGTGTACCTGCGATTCCGAAAGATTGCGGAGCTGACCGGAAAAGGGTCACAGGATGCAAAAATAAAGAATCTCCAGTACCTCTTCGGGGCGGCAAAACCTGCGGAAATTGTTTATCTTGTTCGTTTATCAATTGAAGAATTACGTATCGGGGTCGGCGAGGGTATCGTAAGAGATGCAATTGCAGAGGCTTTTAATGTCTCAACCGAACTGGTTGAGCGCAGCTATATGCTTACAAATGATTTCGGGCTTGTTTCAAGTACTGCAAAAAAAGAAGGTAAACAGGGACTTGAAAAACTCGGCGTGGTAATTAACAGACCTTTGAAGATGATGCTGGCGCAGATTGCTCCCGGCATAAATGAGTCAGTGAAAGAAATGGGCACAGTAGCCGTGGAATGGAAATTTGACGGCGCGCGCGTCCAGATACATAAGGAAGACAGCGATGTAACCATATATTCACGGAAGCTTGAAGATGTTACATCTTCGTTACCTGACCTTGTAAAATCCATAAAATCCCATGTTTCGGCGAAAAACGCCATTCTTGACGGGGAAGCCGTGGCTACAGGCAAGGATAAAAGACCTATGGCGTTCCAGGAGATACTGCGGCGCTTTCGGAGAAAATACGACATCACCGCCACGGCGATAGAAATTCCCTTATACCTGAACCTTTTTGATATCCTGTATTTAAACGGTGAAAGCCTTATTGATACCCCCTTAATCCAGCGCAGGAAAAAACTTGAGCATGTATGCGACAGCAGCATTCTTGCAAAGCAGACCATAACTGGTAATACGGAAATGGTGGAAACGATATATAAGGAGGCTCTTGCAGCGGGGCATGAAGGGATAATGCTCAAAAATCCCGAGTCTTTTTACACCCCGGGAAAACGCGGAAAGAACTGGCTTAAATTAAAACCCATCATGGAGACGCTCGATCTGGTCGTTATCGGGGGGGACTGGGGGGAAGGACGAAGAGCCAGTCTTTTTGGATCCTATTTACTGGCGTGCCGTGACCCTGATACTGACAGGTTCCTTTCAATCGGACGGGTGGCAACCGGAATAACGGATGAGAAACTGGAAGAATTGACGAATTTATTTAAAGAACTGGTGGTTTCAGAAAGCGGCACAGAGGTGGTATTTGAGCCGAAAATTGTATTTGAGGTGGGTTTTGAGGAAATCCAGAAAAGCCCGAACTACGATTCGGGATATGCACTCCGCTTTCCACGGCTTGTCAATGTGAGAAGCGATAAATCAGTGGAGGATGCGGATTCAATAGAAAGGGTCGAACAGCTTTATATCGGGCAAAAAGGAAGATGAAAATGACCGAAAACTATTTAGGCAAAACATGCCAATAGTTATATGTTCGTTAAATGACGAACAGGGCAGGCGGGTTCATTTTTTAAACGATACCACCCCCACTCCTCAACCCGCCTGTCTTAACTTTCCTTTTCAAGACAACAAACCCATTGGGAAAGGGGAGCGCATCGCTCTGGCTCGCATTCAAGCGCACAGCCGGTGCATGGGGAAAAAAAATCCCCGACCAGTAATAAGTTGAAATTTTTAGTAGGTTCTTCTTTTTTGCCGCTGTATTTAATAAGATACGTTTTCGAACCTTTCGCTGTTTCCTGCTCCCTGCTTATTTTTCCTTCTTTTTCCAGTTTGGCAAGAATCCTGGAACATTTGCTGCTGTCTATTTTAGCCGTTTTCCAGAGTTCACTTTGCAGGATTCCTTTTTTTTTGGACTTTATTAATTTAAGGAGCTTCTCTTCAATATCCATTCTTCTACCCTACTGGACTTAACATTATTATATTATTGCCTCTTAATATAACCGAACCAAGGGAACGTGATTTAACACCGTCTGCAATTTCATAGGTTTCTACAAGGTGAAGATTCATATACTCATCAGCGCTCTCGAGTTTGCCTTCAAGAGTATGCTTATCACCTTTCATTTCAACCTGTACGACCGAACCTATCAATGTCTGGACCTTTTTTGTTGGAAACAAGATTTCTCCTCTACTTTTATTTGTCCTTCCTTTATTTTCGTTAGTACTTCAATTTTTGGGTGCTCATTCTATCATATCAAGGATTTTTATTGGATGATTAAGTATCCTTATTCCTTCAAGTTTGCCCAAAATCCTGACATTTTTTGAATCCACATCCCTGACTTTTAACTTTGCCAGCCCGCCTCTTATCGCTCCGTAGCTGCAAAGCCTGACGCATAAGCCGCACCCGTCGCATTTTAAGAGGGCAATCTGGTCAGTAATCGCCTGCATCGGGCATTCCTGCGCAGGGGGACAAAACTCGCATTTCATGCATATTTCCCTGTCTATGAAATACGGCATTTTCGACTCGAGCTTCCCTTCAATGTCCACAGGTACAATAAAAACAGGCACTCCTCCTTTTACAGCCTGCGCCACTGCATTGGTAACAAGGGTATCTGCAATGCCGCAAGCAAGCTTTGCGGTCGTATTGGAGGTGGCGGGGCTTATTACAAGGGCATCGTATTTTTGCAGCAGGAACCTGCCGGTTTTGGGGAAACTTGTGCCCTGTTCACGTTCATAAAAGCATTCTTCAAGGTAGCTGCCGCCGGAGATGATTGAAAGCTCGTTTGCCAGCCCGTACATCCGCACCACCTCTTCACCAGCACTCGATAAAAAAGTGGTGACTTTTAGCTCAGGATTTTTTTGTTTAAGCTCTTTTAATACCTCAAAACTTTCGCGCAGGAAATGACCCGCGCCTGTGATGCCCCATGCGAGATTCATGTTATTTAATTTCTTCATCGCTATATAATATCTAATGAATATGGATTTATGAAGGAAAATGCTTTGAATATATTTTCGAACATATTTTTAGACTATAGTTTTTTATAATATAAATATTTACAGAATGTTATTTCAGTAATCACAGCCCTTGGCGCTGAAATAACCAAGGTTACAGGTATCTTTACCTGTATCATCTTTGTCCTGTTTAGAGCTTTTTTTCTTCTTTTCAATCACCGTACCTGCATGTCTTCCATTTACTGCATCATTGATATTATTGGGAGATTCTCCATTAAGGACTATAGTCCTGATATTGCTGCGCTCTATGATTTTTGCAGCCAGAAGGTCAATAGGCGAGTTTGCGCCTGCAACCATTTCGGTCTTCATCACAATTTCAATCAATTGCTTGGGCGTCATGGTATCAAACTTCTTTGCGTCTTTGTTCTTCTTCGGGTCGCTCGTATAGACGCCGTCTATTGATGTAGCATTGATAAGAAGGTCTGCGCCGATGTATTCCGCTAAGATAGCCGAAACCGCGTCAGTGGTATGACCCGGCGACACACCGCCCATCACAACAATCTTACCGCTAATGCTTGCGTTCTTTGCTTCGGTATAATTCAAAGGCGGTTCATGGTACGCCGCATCGCCAAGAGCCGCTATGAGAAGCCTAGCATTCAGGCGCGTCAGCTGGATTCCTATGAGATCGCAGGTTGCTTCGTCAGACCCAAGCTCCCTGGCTACGCCTATGTAGTCGCGCGCAGCCTGCCCGCCGCCTGTTACAATAAATACCGTGTTATTTTTTGAGAGTTCCAGTAACGCTGCTGCATAACTTTTAAACTTTTCAGGGCTTAATGCCCGCGCAAGTACTGACCCGCCTACTGAGACTACGATTTTCATAGCATTCCGTATGTTCTCTGGTAATATTTATCTTTCTTATGGATTTTGGGACGCCTTTAAAATCCAATTAAATTCAGGTTACGTTTTTTTCATCATTTCATGTAGAACCTATTGCCCGCTAAAACCATCATTTTCTGGCTGCGAAGCTTTTTATAAATACATACCAGTTGTGTACTGCATAGATGAAAGAAATCACGAAAATAACCTGGGTCAACTCAACCAGATAATACTCTTTGAGAATATCTCCTTTGGTTGTGAACATGATTACGAATTGGATTACAGTATGTAAGGCAAACGCTGCCCCGGAAATCGAAATATAAATCCATGTCCATTGCAATACAACATCGTTAAGAAATAATTTTGCCTTCAGTAAGTCCCTGTCCACCCTGTGCATCATTAAGACAATATGCCCGGTGAGAAAAATTATGACAGAAGCGGCGCATGCATTGTATATCTCCATGAACAGTTCAAAAAAACCCAATTTATACATTTAATCATCCACTCTTTTATTCACTTTTCATACCTGTCTTTCAAACAGCCTGTATTTATTGTTTACTGAACCAATCAAAAAACGCGGGAACAGAACAAAGAACTAAGTATTTAAAAAAGTATTAACCATTGATTATCAATGATTGATTTAGTATCGCAATCTTTTGGCAACATGGGCGTTAACATCAGCTTTTTTCAAAAATTAGCCCTTGCTGCACTTATCGGTATTCTCATCGGTATAGAAAGAGAGCACAGGCGCCCCGATACAATGGAACTG
>JBAQYK010000113.1:0-2636 GCA_049299995.1 Candidatus Methanoperedens sp. | reverse complement strand
CGAGATGACCGGTTGGTTCATCAGCCAAAAGCAGCAGGGGATTTGTTGAAAGCGCCCTGGCAATCGCTACTCTCTGGCTCTGACCTCCTGACAACTGGGAAGGGTAATGGTCAGCGCGGTCGGAAAGACCCACAAGTTGCAGCAGTTCCTCTGACTTATCCCATATCTCCGCCTCGCTGAACTCATGTATTCGCATGGGTAGCTGGACATTTTCAAGAGCGGTCAGTGTTGGATAAAGATTATGGGACTGGAAGACAAAACCTATTTTCTTGCCCCTTATTCTGGAGAGTTCCAATTCGGTGAGGGCAGCAATATCCTGCCCTTCAAGGAACACCCTGCCTTTTGTGGGGATATCAAGACAGCCTATCATGTTCATCGCTGTTGATTTACCGCTGCCGCTTGGCCCCATGAGCGCCAGGAATTCGCCATGATTTACATTTAAACTCATGCCTTTAAGAGCCGGGACTTCTACTTCCCCCAACGTGTATACCTTCCATACATCATCAAGTTCAATAATGTTGTTCAAAGACGCCTCGTACTATAGTTCACTCATGCTTCTGAGTACTTTACATCCGATGTAAATCAATTACTTTACAAGCAGTGTAAATTAAATAGTTTTCGCTTTACAAAATTAAAGAGCTTTTCTTGCCCTGTACAGGGATAGCGTACCAAAAAGCGTCGTATATCTGTTTGTTTCTTCGACCCGGTC
Source organism: Candidatus Methanoperedens sp. (assembly GCA_049299995.1). Classification (GTDB taxonomy): domain Archaea; phylum Halobacteriota; class Methanosarcinia; order Methanosarcinales; family Methanoperedenaceae; genus Methanoperedens. The sequence goes on along the minus strand of JBAQYK010000113.1, from coordinate 1,927 downwards.
AAAACCAGCTTTCCGGAACATCCCAGGCAGCAAACCTCTTATGTTATCTCCTGCTTCCTCAAGATGCCGGAATACCAGGGATATCAAATACATCAGTGCATTATGAGGTTTCCCAAAGTCAGCGACATGCAATTCTCCCCCATTCCGTAGAACCCTGAATATCTCTTTGAATGTGCGGGTTTTGTCTTCCCGTGTCAGATGATGAAATACCAGACTTGAAACTACGCGGTCAAAAGAGCCATCAGGATACGGCAATTCAAATGCCATCCCGGTATCAAGAGAAATGTCAAGACCTGCCCTTGCGACTTTTGTTCTGGCTATCTCAAGAATTTTTGTGTCTCCGTCAAACCCGGTCACTTCGGCGCCGGGATAAGCTTTCTTTATGAGAATGGTCAGCGTTGCAGTGCCGCAGCCGATATCGAGCACCCGATAACCGTTTTTGATATTTGCCTGTTCAACCTGACTTCGCTTAAAAGCGGATTCGCGCATCAACAGCATCACAGGGTCGTATAGGGGGGTAAGCCATTCAAACATGAGCGCAGGGATGTATTTCATGAAATTAAGCTTTGGCGAGCAGTTTAGTGTATTTCTTCTCAAACTCGCCCTGGCATGTGGTGCAGCAAAAGAAATAGTTCCTGTCATCTATTTTTTTCCTTACAGCTTCCCCAGCCACTTTCCTGTCGCAATAAGCGCAGGTCAGGGTTATGCTGGAGGACGCAAGCGGGATACTTGAATCTTTTCTGAATGCATTTTTTACTGATAAGACGCGGATGTTGTTCACATCTGTGAGGTTAATCCTGTCCTGTATCGCAAGAATGCGCTGCATATCTCCTGCCACTCTTGATACTATGGCTGCGTCAGAATCTGAAGTTAAATACATTTCCTTAACCTCTTCCAGCCCCCGGAGTTCTTCAGTTATCCTGCCGACAGCGCCTGGCTTCGCATTTACAAGAAGTATCGCTTCTGTTATGCCCAGCTTGCTGTTATCAATGTCTATGGTGAATTTACTGATAACTCCGAGTTCGAACAGCCTGTCCACACGGCTTTTTACTGTGGGAACGCTTGTAAGACAGTGCTTCGCTATTTCTTGAAAAGACTTTCTGCTATTGCCCTGGAGATGGGTCAATATCTTAACATCAAGATTGTCCAGTTCTATCATAATAACTTTACATACAGTGTAAACATAAGTAATTAACGGTTTAATGCTATTTTTATCACATACATATATTTATTTATAATAATGAAATTTTTTGGAAAAAGATGCAACTATTTTTCTACTCAATTCGTTTAATACTCCTGTTCACAAAATCGACCCACTCATCGAAACCTTCCCCGGTTTTAAGGCTCATCTTCAGGACATCTATTCGCGGGTTTATTAAACGCGCATCCTTTACCATTTTATCAGCATCTGCATTTACAGCCTCTGCGATGTCTATTTTATTCACGATAATAAGGTCTGCCGTACTGAAAATCACAGGATGCTTCTCTACTATATCGTCCCCTTCGCTGACACTCACAACCACAACACGTTTATGTTCGCCAAGTTCATAATCAGAAGGGCAGATGAGATTCCCCACATTTTCTATGAATAAAATATCCAGGGAATCAAGAGGGAGTTTTAGAAGTCCGTGTTCCACAAGATGTGCATCCAGATGACACTCTTTCCCAGTGTTTAACCCAATGGTCGGGATTCCGTATTTTTCAAACCGGGCTGCATCAATGCGCGCCACCACATCCCCCGCTATTGCGCCAATCCTGTGACGTTTCCCGAGCCGCTCAATGGTTTTTTCTATCAATAAGGTCTTGCCTGAGCCTATTGCGCCCATAATGTTAAACGCTGTTACACCATACTTCTCAAGATTTTGGCGGTTGCTTCGGGCAAGCTCTGAATTAGCAGCAAGAACATCATATCCAATCGGTATTTCAG
>JBAQYK010000112.1:0-3020 GCA_049299995.1 Candidatus Methanoperedens sp. | reverse complement strand
TCTCAGGGTCAAGTTTTTCAAGCGTAAAATGCCTTTCCAGCAACTCAAAAGCCTCCTCGCACTCCTTCATATGCGAAGTATCGGATAGAACCCCGCCGCACTCCACCACGCCTCCGTTCTCAGCAATCACGATGCCGCCAGTTCCCAGCAGTTTTGCCACCGTCCTTGCAACACAGAGCACGTTGCCTGTAGCGATAACTACAGGAACATGAAGGCTCCAGAGAGCCTCAACAGCCCTGCAGTCAAGCCTCCTGTCTGCAAATGTAATAGTCCCGTCAACATCTACCACGACAGCTTTGTATTCCACATCTTTTATACCGGTTTTTAATCCTTAAGCCCTTCCATGGTGACCGAGAATATAGCCTCGCCCTCTGGCAGGTTCGGGGAGTCCACAAGCCTTGCAATTCTTTTCTCGCCCTTGGATTTTCGCAGGTACAGCCGAAACGTTGCAGTATGCCCCACGATATGCCCGCCTATGGGTTTTGTGGGGTCGCCGAAGAAGGCATCAGGTTTTGACATCACCTGGTTTGTCACGATGATGGCTGCATTGTTAAGAGTCCCAAATTTCATCAGTTCGTGCATGTGCTTGTTGAGCTTCTGCTGCCTGTCTGCAAGCGTGCCCCGTCCCACATATTCAGCCCTGAAATGAGCTGTCAGGGAATCAACTATGAGCAGGCGCACAGGCATATCTGTGTCCTTTAATTTATTGGCAAGATCGTTTGCCGTGTCAACAAGCAGTATCTGGTGGTTCGAATTATACGCCTTTGCCACATGGATGTTCTTCAGGAACGCCTCGGGGTCGTATTCCTTCCCTTTTTTCGCAGAGAGTCCCATTACCATCTGCGTGATTCTTTCAGGTCTGAAGGTATTTTCAGTGTCTATTATTATAACAGAGCCCCCGAGACCGCCATCCTCAGGCGGTAACTGGACGTTCACAGCCATCTGGTGACCCACCTGCGTTTTCCCGGAACCGAACTCGCCGTAAAATTCTGTAATCGCCTGGGTCTCAACGCCCCCGCCCATCAGGTCGTCAAAAGCCTTTGTGCCGAAACTGAGTTTTCCCACAAGTTTTCGCCGCTCAAGCACAAGGTCTCCAGTCTCAAATCCTCCCACATCGGCAGCCTGGCGCGCCGCATTGATGATTTTTTGCGCGGTTGATTCCCCGATTTCTGCTATGCTTGCAAGTTCGGACGACGACGATACGGCAATGGCTTCAATAGAGCCAAAACCCGCTTCTTTCAATTTCTCTGCTGTTGCAGGACCTACGCCCGGCAAATCTTCCAATCCTTTTCTTTCGACCATTGTTTCCTCCAGTGCACGATTTATTTGTTGTTAGGTGCACAGTTATGATATTTTCAAATCGCCATACATTGTTATAAACCTTACCAGAGCGGGGTGAAACTAATCATGAACCAATTGGTTCATAGATACTGTATGAAAAATTTCGTTTTTTCATACGAAGTAATAATTCAATCAATTTCACTCATCATAATGAACCCCCCCGTTTCCACTGGAGAAATATTATTTTCTTATAATATGTATGCCAGTCCTCGCCCCTGCGCTCAGCTCCACTTCCTCATTCCTTCCCGACTTTGCAAAAGCATCAATAATACGTATCTCGCTTCCTATATCGAGTTCGTTAACAAGGTCTGCATGTTCGCCCCATAGCGCCACTTTAATGCGCCCCGTATCGTCGGAGACGTAGATGTTCGATACCTTGCTCCTGGTGCCATCGGGTCTTTCAAATTCCCTTATCTCATCAAGTCCCGAGACATGCCCGGACACGCTGTAAGCAGAATTTATTCCTATATCCGCAATTGGAGTAAGTGGTTCGGAATAATCCACGACAGCGTTGCTCTTCACAATCCCGCCCCCGGAACCAAGCTGGAGTTCGGTCTGGTTGCTAAATGTATTTTCGCGGGCATAGGCATTCGTTATCTCTACAGTATCACCAGCCTTGAAACCCGGCTCTTCCGCCTTTTTATCCCACAACGTAATGCGAATCTTGCCAGTATCGTCGCCCACTGTCACGTTCGTGACCTTCCCGGTCGTCCCGTCCTTGCGCGCAAAGGTTCGCACCGTCCCAGTATCAAGTACTTTCGCTATAAGATTCAGACCATTCACCCCGGGCTTAATATCAGCAATCTTCTGGGGTTTGATGTTCACAGACACTTCTTTATCCACATGCTCGATGTTCCCGCCCTTCCCCACATTAACCTCAAGCCCGCGCTGCCCCTGTTTTATGTATCCTTTCACTTTCAGGCTCTGCCCTATCTTTATGTCGCCAATTTTCACAAGGTCGCAGGCTTCGTCCCAGAGAGCAGCCCTGATAGAACCGGTATCATCCGCAAGGGTCAGGTTCACCACCCTGCCTGTAGTATCGTTATCGCGCGAGAATTCCCGGATATCGCCCACGGCTGTCACCTTTGCGATAAAGACCACATTACTCTTATCAGCGGCGATGTCCTTGATTTTAACTGTTTCGTTTAACCCCATCTCGCTTGCAACCAGCATCGCGGCGGTCTTTGAGTCGCAAAGACCGTTCATCATTGTTACTTTATCCTCTACCTTTGACTTGAACTCGTCACGCGTAAGTGTCCCTTCAAGCCTTTTATAAACCTCTTCAATCTCAGCAAAATCCACCATGGTATTCTAAAAAGGAATTTCTGGATAAAAACCTTCTGGTTGCAATTACAGGTACAACACCAAATAAACCACAGCCCACACGATGAGAATTATAAAAGCAATAATGAGAAACGTTGTAAGCGGCCCCTCAGCCTCCGAGATAACACCGGCAAAACCCACGGCATCACGCTGTGTATCCTCTGCCGAATATTTATCACCGCTTTTCAGGCTGAAATAAACCGCAATCCCGAGGGCGAGAAGCAGCACATACACCAGTATCTGGGAACCCAATTCAGCCTGTGAAACTTCAATCTGCATCCAGTTCCTCCATCTCTATCACCCTGTATTTTGCCTCTTCGATATCCTCATACTGCCCTTTCAGATAGCCCCAGAGA
>JBAQYK010000111.1:0-5552 GCA_049299995.1 Candidatus Methanoperedens sp. | reverse complement strand
AAACTTCGGTTTACGCAGTATCCACGTATGCCTGTGGGCATACGTGTCTGCGAAGTAAAGCAGCGCAACGGTTTTTGATAAAACTTTCTTAAAGTTTTTTGATAAACCCGGAGATAATCATCCTTCTTTAGACGGGGTCATCAAAGCCAGATGTCTGATAATCCCTCTTCTGCTGATAACGCCCACCAGTTCGTCATTGAGATTTAAAACAGGCACACCGCCTATGTTTTCATTAAGGAGCAGGGATATGACCCCAGAGATGGGAGTATTCGTCCGGACAGTTTTCACATTGCGGGTCATGATATCGCCCACAATGACGTTGCGGATTCTACCATCCTGCTGGTTGTCAGGCACAAGATCCCTGAAATTCATCATTGCTTTTGCAACATCTCTTTCAGTAACTATCCCGACTACATCGCCGTTCTCGACTACCGGAAGCCTTCCAATATCATTATCCAGCAAAATGCGCCTTGCATGCGAAACGCGGTCACCAGGGCTGACCGATATCGGGTCTTTCATGATTTCAGCAGCATAACCTTTCACAACCTTTGCGCTTTTCAGTATCTCATGCGGTGTTACCCATCCAAGAATATTACTGTTATCAGTCACAACCAGAATCCCCCCTTTACTGTCTATCAGGGCAATTGCATCACCGGTTTTCGTGTCAGGAAGGACCTTGGTAAATAAATCCGTAGTCGCTGCTGCTACATGCAGTGAAGAGGCGGGAAGATTTGAAGTCTTCCATGTCCCAAGTTTCCTGGCAATGCTCCTCATCGTAATTAAACCCAAAAGTTCGTTCCCATTTATCACAAGGAGCCTTCGTGTGTCATGTTTATCCATCAAATCCATTGCATGCGAAAGTGTGTCTGACTTATGCACTATAATAGGTTTTTCCATTATGTTTTTTACTATCATGTTATTACCTCACATTGTCAGTATTGATTTTACTATGTTTTCCCCGGTTAGTATTCCCATAATCCCATTGCCAATTACCGGCAGTCCGTTAATTCTCTCTTTTACCATTATTCCTGCAGCATATGTTGCAATGTCGTCGTTTTTAACCGTAACAATCGGGGAAGTCATTATATCTTCAGCCACCAGGGGCACTTCATCTATGTACCTGTTCTGTTTCCGTCCGGCAGCGCTTTCCTTGCGCGTCATTTTAATCTCTTTCTGGGGCAAGCCGCCTCTCTTATTTTTCATCTCTGTAAAAGCAAGATTCGAGCTTGTAATAATCCCGACAGGCATATCATTATCCTCAAGAACTACTGCCCTGTCAGATAAATTTGCATCGAGTTCATGAAGAATGTGGCTGATGGTATGATGCCTGTGGACAGTCAGGGCAGGCTCTATTTTCAAATCATTGACTTTCAGGTCAATATCCAGTTCTGAGAAATATCTTATTAAATCCCACTTTGTGACTATACCTATTACTTCATTTTTACTATTAACAACAGGCAATCCTCCTATATTGTTCTCACTCATCAATTCTGCAAGCTGCTTTGGCGTGGCATCCGGGAATATCGTTATCATGCTCTCGGTCATGACTTTCCGTACAGGTATGTCGTCAATTGGACGGCGGCGCCACTGGGGTTCTGCCTGGTTAAGCCTTCTGCCTATGTCTTTTTTAGTCACAACTCCTATGGGTTTGTTATTCTCGACAATTACAAGTCTTCCAATTCTATGGCGAAGCATCAGGTTCCTGGCTCTTGCTACATTCTCATCCGGCGATACCACATAGACAGGTGCGCTCATCATATCCTTTATTTTCATAACAACCTCTTAATCCACCATTGCACGAACAAAATCACGTTCCGTTATTATTCCTTTCAATTCACCATCTTCAAACACAGGAAGCGAACCCACGTTTTTATCAAGCATGACGCTTGCAGCAACTCCCAGGTCTGCATCCGACTTTGTAAAAACTACATCTCTCCTGATTAGAGTGCTGATAGGCACCTCAAAAACCTCCCTGGCATTTCCCGTGACAAGCCGGTCGAACATATCTCCGCTTCCAAGGAATCGCATGATATCCGATGCCGTTATAATGCCTATCAGGACATTATCCCGAATCACCGGGAGCCTCCTGAAACCATTATTTATCATGGATTTGGTAGCCGTACCAACAGACATATCCGACGACGCGGTTACAATCTTTTTACTCATGTAATCATTCACGGTCCTGCCTGTGACAATACCGGATACAATAAAGACAAAATCCCTTTCTGAAATGATTGCCTGAACCCTCCCCTCGCTATCTGTAATCGGTATTCCGCCGATGTTTTCTTTTAACATGGTATCCAGGGCATCTTTAAGAGAGTCTTTTTCATTGAGGGTTACAACATTCTCTTCCATTATCTCGCTGATACTGCTATTGACGGCGGAAAGCAGATTCCCTTTAAATTTATTTTTTACAATCAGGTTCCTTTTGCCGCCCCCGAGGAAATCAACGATGTCCTGTGATGTCACTATTCCTTTCAGGCGATTAGTGCCTGCGTCAGCCACAGGAAGTCTCCTGAAGCCTCGACTCAGCATGGTTTTAACAGCTTCAATCACAGGCATCGTGGGTGGGATGGTTACAACTTCTCTCGATGCTACTGTCATTATGTCCCCTGGTATCTGGGAAATCCTTGATTTAAAATCAATGGGCGCCATACTCCGCATATACCCTTTGCGACCATGTTTTTCTGTTTTAACGGTTTTACTAAAATTATCCATAAAACACCTTTAAACAAATGCTTTGATTATGTCGTTCCTATCAACTATACCTATGAGCTTTCCATCATTTACTACTGAAAGCCTTCCTACGTCCAATTTCAAAAACGCCTGGATTGCCTCCTTTAAACCTGTTTCCGGAGATAAGGAATAAGCCGGGGTGCTCATAATCTTCTCTACGGGCGGCGACATCGTAGATTTCGTCCCCTGCTCATCTTCTCTCTCGATTCTCGCATAGCCTGCGTTGATGATATTACGCCGGGTGACCATGCCAATGAGTTCATCATTTCTTACCACCGGGAAACCTGAAAAACCTGTTTCTTTCATGTTCAGCCAGACTTTGGCTATATTGTCTTTCGGAGAACATGTTTTTACATTGGTGGTCATTATTTCAGAAACCTTTTTTAAAGGAATTTTCTCCAAGTTCAGGTTCCTGAAAATATCCACTATGCTCAATATTCCTGCCAGTGTCATGTCCTGTCCTGATTTTAACACCGGAACGCGCCCGAGTCCTGAATCAACCATCGATTTCGCAGCGGACATCATGTCCGTATCCGGATATACAAAGGGGAACTCGGATGTAAAACCTTCCACTGTGATGTTGGATTTTGTGGAATATATGTTTAATATTTCTTTCTCGTTCAGTATCCCGATCACCCTGCTCTTAGCATCCACCACCGGAAGCGTGCGATAATGCCTGTCACGCATCACCTGGCGCGCATGTGTCATATAATCCGAACCATGTAAAAAAACAGGATTCTTTGTCATTACTTCTTCAACTTTCATAGCAACATACTCCTTTGTATATATTTATTATAATATCAAAATTTTATGTTTATTCCAATGTCTCTCTGCAGCTCTCACAAAGAAGCTTCCCGTCTACGAGTGACAGATTGTCAAAAATATATCCGCATTCCTCGCAGATACCTTTAAAAACCTGCCCTGAAGTCTCCATTGAGAATATCTTTTCCCGATGCATCTTTATGAGGTCGGAGAAGATGCTGCCCATTTCGGCTGAAATTGCGATGAGATCCGTATCCGTAATAATACCAACGAGTTTTGCATTTTCCACAACAGGCAATCGCCGAATCTCCATTTTCACCATCTTGTGCATTGTATCTGTGACATCCTCTGTTGCGGATATGGTTACCAGAGGGGTGGTCATCAATTCTTTGATAGAAATATCATCCGGTTTCAGATTTTTTGATACGATTTTTCTGACAATATCGCGTTCCGTAACAATCCCCACAGGCTGCTTTTTGTCTGTAATGATGACACTGCCGACGTCATATATCAGCATTTTTCGGGCTAACTGCTGGACATCACTTTTGATATCTACAGTCACAACATCCCTTGTCATTATTTCCTTTACCGGCATTTTAACTTCCATTGGTAATCCTCCCTGATGTTAACTATGTATTTTGTTGTGTTTATATGTTATGCTATCTTGATTTTTTTATAGATGCAAGATGAGACCAAACAAGATGTTTTCAAATAATGGGAAAAACATTTAACCTGTTCCATTCTGGGAAAACAGATTTCTGCCTATTCCCTTAACATCCTGATCATTTTAACGGCTGCTTCAACTGCCCGCCTGGCATAATCCACACGTTCATGCGCATCAAGCCGGCTCATGCCCGGACCCGATATTCCAAGAGTAATGGGTTTTCTGTATTCAAGGGCAAGGTCTGCTATCTTCCTTGAGGCGTGCTGTATAACTATCTCATCGTGTTTGGTTGCCCCCTGTATTACGCACCCGATTGTGACAACAGCATCAATAGCATTATCTTCAGCGAGTTTCTTTACTGCCAGTGGCATATCAAAGACGCCGGGGACGTATAGTATTTTCTCAACCGAGGCTCCGAGAAAAGCGGCATGTTCTTTTCCGAGGGTCTCCATCTGGATAGTCAAATCACGGTTAAATTCCGAAACCACAAAACCTAATTTAATATTCATTTTAGCACCTGAATTTGTTATCATGTGATATATCAGTCGGTATGTCTATATATTTTGCGATTGGTGATGAAACATTTATATCCCTATTAAAGTAATGAAAGGACAAAGGAAGGTATTATGGTAAAAATATTCTATGACAAGGACGCAGATTTAAACGTATTGAAGAATAAGACTATCGCAGTTATAGGTTATGGCAGCCAGGGAGCAGGACAGGCGCAGAATCTTCATGATTCCGGGCTCGATGTAATAGTGGGCGTCCGCAAGGGCGGCGAATCCTGGGCACAGGCTAAGACCGACGGTCTCTCTGTAGCGACAATGGCAGACGCTGCTAAAAAAGCTGATTTTATTCAAATGCTGGTGCCTGACGAGATACAGGCGGCTATCTACTATGCCGAGGTTGCTCCGAACATGGGCAAAGGCAAAACGTTGTGTTTCTCACATGGTTTCAACATCCATTATAACCAGATTGTGCCGCCAAAGGACGTGGACGTAATAATGGTGGCTCCAAAAGGTCCCGGCTTCCTTGTACGGCGCACATATACCGAGGGCATAGGTGTTCCCGCTCTGCTTGCAATATATCAGGATGCGTCAGGAAAGGCATGGGACACTGGCATGGCTTACGCAAAAGGCATAGGCGCCACGCGCGCAGGCGTGCTGGAAACCACGTTCAAGGAAGAGACCGAGACAGACCTATTTGGCGAGCAGGTTGACCTGTGCGGCGGGTGCACGAGCATGATAAAAGCCTCGTTCGAGACTCTCGTAGAGGCAGGATACCAGCCAGAGGTTGCGTATTTTGAGACCTTGCATGAATTAAAGCTCATCGTTGACCTTATACACGAGGGCGGATTGAGTAAGATGTGGTATTACGTGTCCAATACAGC